>NZ_JBKFBA010000018.1:54658-61679 GCF_053345925.1 Rhodococcus sp. C26F | reverse complement strand
CGTCCCGTGCCGAAGAGGCTCCGGCCGATCTCCCGGCCGGCCGCGGACGCCGCCGAGCGGACGAAGCTGCGCACCGCCGCACTGCCGAGCACCTGCTCCACGACCGACACCCCGGTGTCGTCCGGCGCCTGCGGCGGCACGTCCGGGACGGGTTCGACGTCGGTCGCCCCGACCACCGACGCGGTGAGCTTCTCGTAGGCCGATTCACGATCGATGGTGCGGCCGTACTTGCCGTAGAGCGGGTTCGCCTGCGCCGACGCACGCATCGCGCTCTCCCCCACCGTGCCCATCAGCGAACGCGGCGGTCGCAGGCGCGTCCAGGCCACGGGCGTGGGCGCACCCAGCTCGGACAGGACCGTCACGATCGCCTCACCGGTCCCCAGGCCGGTCAGAGCGTCGGCGAGGTCGTAGGCGTCGGTCTTCGGGAGGGTGCGCACGACCTTCGCGAGCGCGGCCTCGTCCTCGGGCGTGAAGGCACGTAGCGCGTGCTGGATCCGCGCTCCGAGCTGTGACAGCACGTTCCGGGGGATGTCGGTGGGCGACTGCGTGCAGAAGACCACCCCGACGCCCTTGGACCGGATGAGCTTCACCGTCTGTTCGATCTGCTGCAGGAATGCCTTCGACGCATCGGTGAAGAGCAGATGCGCCTCGTCGAAGAAGAACACGAGCCGCGGGGTGTCGACGTCGCCGACCTCCGGTAGCGACTGGAACAGGTCGGCGAGCAACCACATCAGGAAGGTCGAGAACAGCGCCGGTCGGGTGGCCTCGTCGCCGAACTCGAACAGGTTGATCGTGCCCTGACCGCCGATCACCCGCAGCAGGTCCTCGACCTCCAGTTCGGGTTCGCCGAAGAACCCGTCTCCGCCCGCGTTCTCGAGGTCGACGACCGCACGGAGGATGACCCCCGCGGCCGCCGCCGACACGGCACCGAGGTCGTCGAGTGCGTCGCGCCCTTCGTCGCTCGTCAGGTGCCGGATCACCTGCCGCAGGTCGGCGAGATCGAGCAGCGGCAGGCCGTTGCGGTCGGCCCAGTGGAAGATCAGCCCCAGGGTGGACTCCTGAGTGGCGTTGAGCCCCAGGACCTTCGAGAGCAGGAGCGGCCCGAACGAGGTGACGGTGGCGCGGACGGGGATACCGACCCCGTCGGTGCCGAGTGAGTAGAAGGTCACGGGATGTCCTGTGGGCGTCCAGTCCTCGTCGCCGGTGTCGGCCGCACGGGTGATCACCGCATCGTCCGGCTCGCCGGCGGCCGACAGACCCGAGAGGTCGGACTTCATGTCGGCCATCACCACCGGAACCCCCGCCGCCGACAGCTGTTCCGCCATGAGCTGCAGCGTCTTGGTCTTGCCCGTGCCGGTCGCACCGGCGACCAGCGCGTGACGATTGAGTGTGGCGAGCGGGATGCGCACCGGCGCCTCGGGATCGGCGACGCCGTCGAGCACGACGGTGCCCAGTTCCAGCGCCTCGCCGATCACCTCGTACCCGGCCGCGATGGTCGCGGCAGTGTTCTCCGGCTTGTCGGTCATGCTCGCCCCCTCCGGCCTCGACCTCGCCCACCGCGACGGTACCGGGCCGTCGAACCCACGGAAGGACCATTTCTATCGGGTGCCAGAATTGTCGCATTACAGTGATTCCGCTCACAACGGTGTCGACGAGGTTTACCACTCGACAGACCGCGCTGACCTGCGTTTTCTCCGAGAGAATCCGCACCGTCGGCGACGCGAGGATCGTTCGCAAAAACAACGACGTGTGCTAGCAACGAATTACGCGACATATTCCACGAACACAGGAGAAACACATTGACGCCCAAGATCGCCATTCTCGGAGCAGGTCCCAGTGGACTCGCGCAGCTGCGCGCTTTCGAAGCAGCCCGGAAGGCCGGTCTGGAGCAGATCCCCGACATCGTCTGCTACGAGAAGCAGCCCGACTGGGGAGGAATGTGGAACTACACCTGGCGCACGGGACTCGACGAGAACGGTGAGCCCGTCCACGGGAGCATGTACCGCTACCTGTGGTCCAACGGCCCGAAGGAATGCCTCGAATTCGCCGACTACTCCTTCGAGGAGCACTTCGGACGTCCCATCCCGTCGTACCCGCCGCGGGCCGTCCTGCTCGACTACATCATGGGTCGCGTCGAGAAGAGCGACGTGCGCAAGTACATCCGGTTCAACACCGCCGTGCGGTGGGTCGAGTGGTCCGACGAGACACAGAAGTTCACCGTGACGGTGATGAACCACGACCGGGGTGCGCTGGAATCCGACGAGTTCGACTACGTCGTCGTCGCCACCGGACACTTCTCCACCCCGCACGTCCCCCACTTCGACGGCCTCGACCGGTTCCCGGGACGCGTACTGCACGCCCACGACTTCCGCGACGCCCGCGAGTTCGCCGGCAAGCGACTGCTGCTCGTCGGCAGCAGCTACTCGGCCGAGGACATCGGAACGCAGTGCATCAAGTACGGCGCCGAACAGGTCACCTTCAGCTACCGCAGCGCACCGATGGGTCACGACTGGCCCGAGCAGTTCTCCGAGGTGCCGTTGCTCACCCACGTCGACGGCAAGGTCGCCCACTTCCGTGACGGCAGCACCCGCGAGGTCGACGCCATCGTGCTGTGTACGGGGTACAAGCACCACTACCCGTTCCTGCCCGACGAACTCGCACTGCGCACCGGCAACCGGCTCTACCCGCGCGACATCTACAAGGGCATCTTCTTCCAGCGCAACCCGAAGCTGATGTACCTCGGCGCGCAGGACCAGTACTTCACGTTCAACATGTTCGACGCGCAGGCCTGGTACGCACGCGACTTCATGCTCGGCCGCGTCGACCTGCCCGACTTCGACACCCGCGAACAGGACATCGACCATTGGCGAGCTCGCGAGGAGAAGCTGTCGTCGCCGGTGGAGGACATCGACTTCCAGGCCGCCTACATTCGCGACCTCGTCGACCGCACCGACTACCCCGAGTTCCACGTCGAACGCCAGGGCGAGGTGTTCAAGCAGTGGAAGCAGGACAAGAAGCGCGACATCATGGGCTACCGCAACAACAGCTACCCCTCGACGCTCACCGGCACCGTCGCTCCGCCGCTCCCGGCACCGTGGATGGAGATCCTCGACGACTCCCCCGAGTCCTTCCTGCGGCACGACTTCACCGCCCCTGAAGTGACCGCAGAGGGGCGGTTCACCGCCCCGGAAGTGACCTCGGAGGGCCGGACCCTCGAGCGTCAGCACACCCCGGCGGCACGTCGTCCCGCCCGCCCGGCCGCGTCGCGCACCGTCGCCGTGAAGGCGTGACGGTGCACATTTCGTCCCGGACCGTCGACGCCGCGCCTCGTGGGTGCGGCGTCGATGGATAGTCTGTCTGTCGTGCAGGACAAACTCGTATGGATCGACTGTGAGATGACGGGGCTGCGTCTCGGCAGCGACAAACTGATCGAGATCGCAGCTCTGGTCACCGACAGTGACCTCAACGTGCTCGGCGAGGGCGTGGACATCGTGATCCACGCCGATGACGACGCCCTCGCCGACATGCCGGAGGTCGTGCAGCAGATGCACGAGCGGTCCGGCCTCACCGAAGAGGTGCGCCGCTCGACGGTCAGCCTCGCCGAAGCAGAGAAACAGGTCCTTGCGTACATCCGCGAGCACGTCACCGAGGCGGGCACGGCGCCGCTGGCCGGCAACTCCATCGCGACCGACCGCGCGTTCATCACCCGCGACATGCCCGAGCTCGACAACTACCTGCACTACCGCATGGTGGACGTCAGCTCGATCAAGGAGCTGTGCCGGCGCTGGTATCCGCGCATCTACTTCGGTCAGCCGGAGAAGGGGCTGTCACACCGGGCGCTCGCGGATATCAAGGAGTCGATCCGCGAACTGCGCTACTACCGGCGCACGGCCTTCGTGGCGCCTCCCGGCCCCACTCCGGCCGATCTTGCAGCCGTCGTGAAGGACCTGGGACCGGCCTGACCAGCCGATTCGTCTTTTTCGTCTTCGTCAGGCTAGTATCTGTACCGCAGGCGCAAGCGACCGAGAGGTTGCCTGCGAATGCGATGGTGAGTGTAGTTCAGTTGGTAGAGCACCAGGTTGTGATCCTGGCTGTCGCGGGTTCGAGTCCCGTCACTCACCCCGAAGAGAGCCCCCGATCGGATTTNGGGGGTTTTCTCGTTCCCGGAAGAATCCTCGCGCACAGCGGTTCCTCACGCGCAGGGCTCCTCGCGCGCGCCGAACCGGGGTTCGCCGCCGCTGCAGCGCGCGCAAGGCCCGGTTCGGGGCGCGAGGCCGGTCTATTCGAACGAGCGCGTCACGAAGGCGTCGACGTCGGCCCGGGAGCGCTCCACCGTCGTGTAGTGCCCGGCCATATAGACGCGGTAGTCGACGTCCGCCCCTGCGGCCTTCATATCGGCGGCGAGCGCCGCGGACAGCGGCAACGGGACCATCACGTCGTGGATGCCGTGCGCGAGGAAGACCGGCCGGTCGTAGCCGTCCACCGGAGCGGCGAGATAGTCGGCCAGCAGCGCCGGCATCGGGCCCTCGGCCAGCGGGCGCGCGAGCAGATCCCCGACCGGGATGTCGCGCACCGACTCCTCGAGATCGTCGTAGCAGAGCTCTTCGGCGCGATCGACGACCTCACGGCCGATCGGGGTCAGGTAGCCCTCGACGTCGACCTCGGGGTAGGCGTCGCGCAGCCCGGCGAAGATGTACCCGCTGAAGCTGACGAGGCCCCACAGGCCCGGATCGGGGAAGCCCGGGACACCGATCGTGAAGGCCCGCTCGAGGTTCGCCGGGGCGCCCGTAGCGACCGTTCCGCGGAAGTCGAGTTCGGGAGCGCGGGAGGTCGCGATCGCGGCGGTGTGCAGCGCCGCGTGCCCTCCCTGCGACTGCCCCATCACGATCCAACTCTCCGACAGCGGCGCCCCGCCGTCGCGGGCGGCCCGGACGATGTCGACGATGCTGTTCGCGGCGCTGGGGCCGTCGAGATAGCGGTGGAGCCCCTCCGAGCCCAGACCCGGGAAGTCGGCAGAGACCACCGCGTACCCGGAATCGAGCCAGTGCTGCAGATAGGTCCGCTCGAGATCGGAACGCGGCGTGCGGGTCGTGAGTGCGCAGTCGTCGCCCACGCCGGTCGTGCCGTGTGCCCAGGCGATGACGGGCCAGCCACCCTCGGGGGCGTCGCCCTCGGGCAGGAACAACGCGCCCGTGGCGACGGTGGGCTCACCGGACCGCCACTCGGTGGAGTATTCGAGCTTGGTGGCCGTCGCGGCACCGGGCACCGACAGTTCGTCGGGCAGCGGCTGTTGTGAGACCACCGAACCCGGTGCCGGAGCGGTCGACGACGCGACCGGCGAGGCCGCCGCCCCTGTCGGTGTCAGGGTTGCAAGCAGTACGGCACCGCAGCAGGCAGCGCTCAACCATCTCCCCCGAACGGCCATCGATCCCCCTTCACCCGTCACGCCGCAGCATTGCCGGCCTTCCACGTCGACCACGGGATGTTCCAGTCACCGAGTCCGTCCGTTCCGGGGAGAGTACCGCCCACGGTGTTGCGGACCACGACGATGTCGCCGCGCTTGGTGTTGTCGAAGATCCACTTGGCGTTGGCGGGGCTGAGGTTCAGGCAGCCGTGGCTGACGTTGCGCACACCCTGGTCGCCGAGCGACCACGGGGCGGAGTGGAAGAAGATGCCGCTGTAGGACATCCGCGTCGCCCACTCGACCGGCGTGCGGTAACCCTGCGCCGAGTCGGAGGGGACGCCGTAGGTGGACGAGTCCATGATCATGGACTCGAACCGGTCGCCGATGATGTAGACGCCGTTGGGTGTGGGCGTGGAGTCCTTGCCGAAGGAGGTCGGCATCGTGATGACGTCGACGCCGTTGCGGGTGACGGTGACCTGCTTGGTCGCGTCGTCCGCGGTGATGACCACCGCGTCGCCGATGGTGAAGGACGAGTGGACGTCGGACTGACCGAAGAGGCCGTCGCCGAGATCCTTGCCGTAGACGTTCACATCGACGGTGATCGCGGTGCCGGGCACCCAGTAGTTCTCCGGCCGCCACCGCACCTCGCGGTTGTTGACCCAGTAGAAGGCGCCCTCGACGGGCGGGTTCGTGGTGACGGTGATGGCCGCCTCGGCCGCGAGCCGATCCGGGATGTTCTCGTCGAACTGCACGGCGATCGGCTGACCGATGCCCACGGTCGACCCCTCACCGGGCAGCACGTAGGGCTGGGTGAGGTTGGCCGGGGACGACGTGGTGAACGACGCCGTCGAGGTGGTCGCGCCGCCGAGCCCGTACGCGACGGTCTCGAGCGTGTAGGAGCGGTTGTAGCCGAGCGGTTCGGTGTTCACCCAGGTGAGTCCGTCCGCAGCGAGTTCGCCCTGCACCGGCTCGCCTGCGGGGTTGAGCAGGGTCACCGAGTCGAGCTTGCCGTTGACCACCGAGACCGTCACCGGGTCGATCGGCGAGAAGCCGACCGAGCCGTCGGCGACACTCGACGACACCGTCGGCTTGATCAGCGCGGCCACGGGATTGGAATCGATGGGCACCTCCTCGGCGCCCGTTCCCGAACCGCCGGCGCATCCCGTGACGAACGCAACAACACCGACGACGACCACTCCGAGGATTCCCCGTACCCGACGACCCCGGGGGTTCCCCGCACTTGATTCCGCCACTTCCATACTCCGATCCCGCCTCCCCCAAGGCACCGAAAACGCACGTCACAACACCGGACACGATGATGCCAGCCCCTCTTGCGGCCGACCCGACGCGACTCCCCCGTACGTCGGTAACGTTCGAATGACAATCGCTCCGACCGTCCGATCCGTTACATCGACGACCTTACAGAAAACATTCTGACCAGGCGATTTGGTGCGTCGCGCGACGGTGTGTAATGTTCTCTTCGTTGCTGGGACGGCATCCCGGGAACAGATCGTCAAGCGCCATTAGCTCAATTGGCAGAGCAGCTGACTCTTAATCAGCGGGTTCGGGGTTCGAGTCCCTGATGGCGCACAACACGAAGGCCGGACACCCAGTGTC
>NZ_JBKFBA010000018.1:32917-54650 GCF_053345925.1 Rhodococcus sp. C26F | reverse complement strand
CGTTCGCGGCCGACGACGCTCTCGCGGCGGCTCCGTCCCCGGAACGAGGAACACCCACGCCGAGTCGACGTGGGTGCCCTGTCACGCGGTGGAGCGGACGGGTCAGCGCAGGATCCTGCGCAGCACCAGCAATCCGACGACCGTGCCGGCCGCGATCGCCGCATACTTCTTCACCTGCGGCTGGTTCACCTTCGCGATGAGGGTCTGCTTCGTGCTCGCCACCAGATTCTTCGGGTTGGCGCGGACGCTCAGTTCGTCGAGTGTGCTCGCGAGCTGATTGCGGGCCTTCTCGATCTCCCGCTCGATGTCCTCGGTGTCCCTAGCCACGTGTCCTCCAGAAGGTCGCTGCAGTGTGCTGCGACCACGGTAATGGACGCGCGCCGGGAATGGCTGCACGGTCCACTACTGTCGCCTTCATGACCGAGAACAGCAGACTCGCCCCCGGTGATCCCGCACCCGATTTCACCCTTCCCGATGCCGACGGCAACGAGGTGTCGCTGTCGGACTATCGCGGACGCAAGGTCATCGTGTACTTCTACCCCGCCGCGAGCACCCCGGGATGCACGAAGCAGGCGTGCGACTTCCGCGACAGTCTCGCCGAGCTGAATGAGGCGGGCCTCGAGGTGCTCGGCATCTCGCCCGACAAGCCGGCCAAGCTCGCGAAGTTCCGCGACGCCGAAGAGCTGACGTTCCCCCTGCTGTCGGATCCCGAGAAGGCCACCCTCCAGGCATGGAGTGCCTTCGGCGAGAAGAAGATGTACGGCAAGACCGTCACCGGCGTCATCCGCTCGACCTTCCTCGTCGACGAGGACGGGAAGATCGAGGTCGCGCAGTACAACGTCCGCGCGACCGGGCACGTGGCGAAGCTGCGCCGCGACCTGTCCGTCTGACGCCCGGGTGCCCGGCCGGCAGCGTTATTGCGACGCCAGCGAGGTCAGCAGCAGTGCCTCGGCCACGGCGAGATTCTCGATCTCGGTGGGATCGACACTCTCGTTCGGCGCGTGGATGACGCAGCGCGGTTCCTCGACACCGATCAGGGCGATCTCGGCCCGCGGCACGGCGCGTTGCAGCGCGGTGCACAGCGGGATCGAGCCGCCCTGCCCGGCGGTCCCGACCTCCCGGCCGTAGGCGGTCTCGAGCGCGGTGCGCAGCGCGGCGTAACCCGGACCGTTCGTGGCCGCCCGGAAGGGTTCGCCGAGGACGTCGCGGTCGATGCGCAGATGCGCTCCCCACGGCACGTGCGCCTCGAGATGGGCGACGAGCGCGTCCTGGGCGGTGCGGGCGTCGATGCCGGGCGGCACGCGCAGGTTCAGGCGCGCGGACGCGCGCGGCACGACCGCCGCGGCCGATCCGACCACGGGCGGGGCGTCGATCCCGAGGACGGTCAGTGCCGGTCGCGCCCACACCGCGTCGGCGACGGTGCCGGAGGTGGGCAGCGAGACACCATCGAGCACACCCGCATCGGCGCGGAAACGGTCCTCGGGATAGGGCACACCGTCCCAGGTGGCGGTGCAGTCCAGTCCGTCGACGACGGTGTTGCCGTGCTCGTCGCGCAGGGTGCCGAGCAGATGGATCAGCGCGGCCAGCGCGTCGGGGGCCGCTCCCCCGTACATCCCGGAGTGGATCTCGCCCTTCAGCGTCTCGATGTGGACGTCGACGTTCGCGATGCCCCGCAGCGTCGTGGTGAGGGTGGGCCGGCCGACCTCGGCATTGCCGCTGTCGCCGATGACGATGAGATCGGCGTCGAACAGCTCGGGTCGTTCGGCGACGAGGTGGTCGAGGCCGGCGCCACCCATCTCCTCCGAACCCTCGATGACGATGCGGACACCGACGGGAAACGGGCCGTCCGCATGCAGCGCCCGCAGCGCGAGCAGGTGCATGACGACGTTGCCCTTGCAGTCGGCGACGCCGCGGCCGTACCAGCGCCCGTCCCGCTCGGTGAGCGTGAACGGTTCGCTGTGCCAGAGCGATTCGTCGCCGGGCGGCTGAACGTCGTAGTGACTGTAGAGCAGAACCGTCGGGGCGCCCTCCGGCGCGGGCGTGTGGCCCAGGACCGCGAGCGAACCGTCGGAGGTCTCGATCGTCTCGACGTTCTCGATTCCCGCCTCGGCGAAGGCATCCCGCACCCAGTTCGCCGCACCGACGCATTCCTCCACCGGGAACTGGCGTGGATCCGCGACGGAACGGAACGCGACGAGCTGCGCCAGGTCGTCGCGCGCGGCGGGCATCGCCTCCCGGATCCGTTCGCGGATGCGCTGCGTCGCGTCGGTGTCTGTCGCTGTCATGATCCGTCCTCCGCACGTCGGATGAGTACGTCGATTCCGTCCAGCAGTCGTTCGAGACCGAAACGGAAGTCCTGTTCGTGCCATACTGCCTCGGCCTCTGCGTCGCTCTCGTCGGGGTCGAACGCGCCGCCCTCGACCGCCGCCAGCACCGAGGGGTACTTCCCGGGGTCGAGGATGCGCCGCAGCATCGCCGGAGCGTCGGTCGGGTCGTCCGCGACGTCGGTCCCGAGCTCCCACGAGAAACGTGCGCGACCGATGGCGTAGAGCGAGATCATCGTCACCACCTGCACTTTCGCGGGTTCGTCGAGCGGCGTGGCGGACAGTGCGTCGAGTCCGGCGTCGAGCCAGAGCAGGTTGTTGGGATAATACGGCGCCGTGCGGATCGGGTACTGCGTCAACCACTTGTGCGCGCGCAGACTCCGGTACTCGGCCATCGCCCACGCGTCGAGCCGTTCCCGCCAGTCGCCGTCCGTCGGTAGTTCGGGAGGCGGCCCGATCGCGCGGTCCCACGCGAGTTCGACGAGCTGGTCCTTGTTGCTCACGTAGCGGTACAGCGACATGGTGGTGAAACCCAGCTGCTTGGCGACCCGGCTCATCGAGAGTGCTTCGAGCCCTTCGGCGCCGGCCACCTCGATCGCCGCGTCGAGGACCTGCTCGAGTGTGAGCCCCCGTCGTGGACCGCGGGTGCCGGCATCGCTCAATCCCCATGCCAGCTGCACACTCTGCGGCAGCGGATCGCCGGGCTCGGGACTGCTCATGCTCCTCCAGATTTCGGGTCTTGCCGCCATCCTAAAACTGTGTACGCTATACACATAGGTATATGGCATACACAGTTAAGGAGATGTCATGACTCGCCCCGTTCCTGCCATCGATGTCCGGGGTCTACGCAAGTCGTTCGGCCCGACCATCGTTCTCGACGGTGTCGACCTCCGGGTCGAGCCCGGATCCGTCTTCGCGCTGCTCGGAGCGAACGGCGCCGGCAAGTCCACGACCGTCCGTATCCTGACCACCCTGCTGCGCCCCGACGCGGGCACCGTCACGGTAGTCGGCCTGCCCCTTCCTGCCCGCGCCCACGCCGTGCGCGAGAACATCGCGCTCACCGGCCAGTACGCCGCGATCGACGACGTGCTCACCGGCACGGAGAACCTCCGTCTCGCCGCGCGTCTCGCGCACCTGCCGTCGGCCGCGATTCTCGGTCGCGTCCGCGACCTGATCGAACGCTTCGATCTCGGGCACGTCGCCGACCGTCGCGCCGGCACGTACTCCGGCGGCACGATGCGACGCCTCGACATCGCCATGAGTCTCGTCGCATCCCCGCAGGTGCTGTTCCTCGACGAACCCACGACCGGCCTCGACCCGCGCAGCCGCCTGGTGATGTGGGAGGCGATCCGCGAACTCGCCGACGACGGCGTCACGATCTTCCTGACCACCCAGTACCTCGAGGAGGCCGACCGGCTCGCCGACCGCATCGCCGTCCTCGACGGTGGACGGATCGTCGCCGAGGGCACACCCGACGAACTCAAGTCGCTGGTGCGCGGCGGCTATCTCGAACTGCGTTTCGCCACCGACGCCGACCTCGCCCACGCCGCGTCGGTGCTCGACGGCGAGATCGACCGGGCCGCACTGACACTGCAGGTCCACACCGACGGCGACCTGCCCCACGTCGCCGCCCTGCTCGAGCGCCTCGCCGCCGAGGCGGTGCCCGTCGAGAAGTTCGGGCTGCACTCCCCCACCCTCGACGACGTCTTCCTCACCCTCACCGGCTCCACCGACGAAACGAAGGTCGTCCGATGACACTCCTCGCGCACCCCACCCCGCTCCGCTTCGCCGCGCGCGACCACGCCGCCGTGACCGGCAGGAACCTGCGGCGGATGCTCCGCAGCCCCGACGCGCTGCTCATGGGACTCGCGCTGCCGGTCCTGCTGCTCGTGCTGTTCGTCTACGTCTTCGGCGGCGCGATCGACACGGGCACCGACTATCTCGACTACGTCGTGCCCGGTATCGTGCTGCTGTCGGCGTCCTTCGGGGCGGCGCAGACGGCCGTCGCGGTCGCCTCCGACATGCACCGCGGCATCGTCGACCGGTTCAGGTCCATGCCCATCGCCCGCTCCGCCGTGCTCACCGGGCACGTCGTCGCGAGCCTGGTCCGCAATCTCGCCAGTACCGTCGTGGTGTTCGTGGTGGCCGCGCTCATGGGATTCCGGCCCGACGCCGGTCTCCTCGAGTGGGTGGCCGCCGTGGGTGTCATCGCGTTGTTCGTCCTCGCGATCTCCGCCGTCTCGGCCGCGCTCGGGATGCTCGCAGGCAACGAGGAGGCTGCGAGCGGGTTCACCTTCTTCCTGCTCTTCCTCCCCTACGTGAGCAGCGCGTTCGTCCCGCCCGAGACGATGCCCGGATGGCTGCGCGGTTTCGCCGAGCACCAGCCGGTCACCCCGGTGATCGAGACCGTCCGGGGACTGCTCACCGGCACCGGGATCGGGTCGTCCGCGATCGTCGCGGTCGGGTGGTGCGCGGCATTCACCGCGCTCGGCCTGGTCGCCGCCACCGCACTGTTCCGGCAGCGAACCGCGCGGTGACCTGTGGCTGCCCGGTTTGTGACACTCTGACTCACATCAAGTATTCGGGAAAGCACGGACGTCCGGCTAGCCTGGGCGCGTGGAGTCAGCAACGAACGGCCGCCGCGCCCCGCGCCGGATCGNNNGGCGCTCGAGGTTCAGGCCGAGCCCCAGGAGCTCGTGCCGCGTCGGCGGCCCACCCAGGAGCGGAGCCGCCGCAAGTTCGACGCCCTGTTGGCCGCCTCGCGTGAACTGCTCACCGAAGTCGGCTTCGAGTCGTTCACCTGTGAGGAGGTCGCGTCCCGCGCAGACGTCCCCATCGGCACGCTCTACCAGTTCTTCGCCAACAAGTACGTGATCGTGTGCGAGCTCAACCGGCAGGACCTCGTCGGCGTCCAGAGCGAGCTCGCCCAGTTCAACGGCAAGATTCCGTCCGTCGACTGGTTGCGCTTCCTCAACAGCTTCGTCGACCACCTCGCCGGACTGTGGACCACCGATCCGTCCCGCCGCGAGGTGTGGCTCGCGATGCAGTCCACCCCGTCCACCCGGGCCACCGGCGCCATCCACGAACGCGAGTTCGCCGAGCAGGTCGCGCGGATGCTGGCACCGCTCACCCCGGACACCCCGCGACCGCGCCGCAAGCTCATGGCCGAGGTGCTCGTCCACATCGTGTACTCGATGCTCAACTTCTCGGTGCAGGACGACCAGACCCATGCCGACGCCGTCGTCGAACTCAAGCGCATCATGGTCGCCTATCTGCAGATCGCCGAACAGGACTCACGCGCTCAGGCCAAGCGACGCCAACGCCGCGAGGAATCCGCACGCGAACAGGCCGGCCGGCAGGACACCGAAACGGATCAGGCCGAGGAAGCTAGCGCTCCCTCGGCCTGAGTCCCCACATCTACGTACGCCGGCCGTCGACCTCGTCGAGGACGACGAACGCGCCGGCCATGTCACCGTCGTGGGTCAACGACACATGGATCCGGACGCCGGTCAGCTTCTCGGCGACCTGCCGGTGCAGCCGGATGCTCGGGCGACCCCACGCGTCCGAGACCACTTCGATCTGCTGATGGATCGTCTCCGGTAGCACCGGTGGGCTGCCGAACAGCGACGCCGACCACGCCTTGATCACCGCCTCTTTCGCCGCCCACCGGGCGGCGAAGTGCCGGGCGGGATCGGAGCTGCGGGTGTTCGCGTCGCGACGCTCACCCGGTGTGAAGTTCGCCAGCATCGTCGTTCCCGTCCGACTCAGCTGTTCCGCGAACTCCGGCACCGACACGAGGTCGAACCCGACACCCGCAACTCCCATCCCGAGACCCGTGCCTACTTGCAGCCGGGCAGACCGGAGCGGTACACGTCGTCCTCACCGAGGCGGGCCTCCGGCGAGAGCAGCATGTCCGCCTCGAGCTGACGCGTGGCCGAAGCCGGCACGTGATCGTCACCGAGACGACGATCCGCGGGCCGCTGGTAGAGCGACGCTCCACCGGTCATCGCGTCCACCAGGCGACGCTTGCCGGCAACGGTGCGCTCGGCAGCCTTCGCCAGGTAGGCCTCCCGGCGCTCCGCCGGGATCGCCTCGACGAACGCCTGCGGATGGACCACCGCGATCAGACCCGACACGTGCCCGAAGCCGAGGCTCGTGAGCAGACCCGCCTTGAGCGGGAGCTGCTCGCCGAACCGGATCGGCGTGCGCGGCCACACCAGGTGCTCGAACTCCGCCATCTTCTCGTCGACACAGTCGAGGCTGCGGTTCGGCGGAACCACACCCTGCGCGAGGACCTGGCACAGGCCGATCAGCTGGAAGGCGGCGGCGCCACCCTTGGCGTGACCGGTCAGCGACTTCTGCGAGACCACGAACATCGGGTTGCCCTCGCTGCGGCCCAGCGCACCGGCCAGACGCTCGTGCAGCTCGGCCTCGTTCGGGTCGTTCGCGGCGGTCGAGGTGTCGTGCTTGGAGATCACCGCGATGTCGTCGGCCGTGAGACCGAGCTTGCGCAGTTCCTTCGCCAGACCCGACTCGCGTCCACCGCGACCCGCACCGAGCGCACCGATGCCGGGCGCCGGGATCGAGGTGTGCACACCGTCGGCGAACGATCCGGCCCAGGCGACCACACCGAGCACCGGCAGGCCCATCTCGAGCGCGACATCGCCGCGGGCGAGCAGGACGGTGCCGCCACCGGCCGACTCGACGAATCCACCGCGACGACGGTCGTTGGCGCGGGAGAAGCGACGATCGCTGATGCCCTTGGCCTGCATGTCCTCCGACTTGGCGGTCGCGGACATGTCACCGAAGCCGACGATGCCCTCGATACCGAGATCGTCGAAGCCACCGGCGACGACCAGGTCGGCCTTGCCGAGCTTGATCTTGTCCACGCCCTCCTCGACGGAGACCGCAGCCGTAGCGCACGCCGCGACCGGGTGCACCATCGCGCCGTAGCCACCGACGTACGACTGGACGACGTGCGCGGCGATGACGTTCGGCAGGGCCTCCTGCAGGATGTCGTTCGCCCGCGACTCGCCGAGCAGCGTGTCGATGTACAGCGACCGCATCGAGGACATGCCACCCATGCCGGTGCCCTGCGTGTTGGCGACCATCGACGGGTGCACCCAGCGCAGCAGCTCGGACGGGGTGAAGCCACCGGTGAGGAAGGCATCGACCGTGGTGACGATGTTCCACAGACCCACCCGGTCCACCGAGTCCGCCATGTCGGCGGGGATGCCCCACTTGGTGACGTCGAAGCCGGTCGGGATCTGGCCGCCGACCGTGCGGGTCAGCTTCGCCTTGCGCGGCACGCGGATCTCGGTGCCGGCCTTGCGGGTGACCGTCCAGTCGCCCGACTCGGCGTCGACCGACGCGACCGTGTTCTCCGGATCGGAGTCGACGAACGCGCGGGCCTCGGCCTCGGAACCGACGACGAAGGACAGGTCCTTGTCGAGGAAGACCGAGGTCAGCAGCGGTGCCGTGTTGTCGATCATCGCACCGTCGTCGCCGTAGCGGCGGATGCCGCAACGCTCGACCACCGCGTCGTGGTAGCGGTCGGCGATCTCCGCCTCGGGCACCAGCTCACCGGTCTCGGTGTCGTAGAAGCCCGGCTTGGGATCGTTCTCCCAGCCGATCAGGCCCGTGACCCACGCCAGCTCGAGCACACCGGCGGCCGACAGTTCCTCGTCGACCTCCATCTCGAAGCGGGTGCGAGCGGAGCCGTAGGGGCCGAGCTCACCGGCACCGACGATGACGACCGTGTCGGCGAGGTCGGCGGTGACCGTGCCCCACTCGGGGGTCGGCAGTTCCTCGGCGCGCGGAGGCTCGGGCAGCGCCGCGATGGTCGCGGTGTCGTCCTCGTCCTCCTCGACGGCGTCGGCCGCCTCCTGCGCCTGCTTCGCGAGCGCCGGCAGATCGACGTCCACCTCGGACAGTCCACCGGTCAGGTCCGCGACGAGCGGAGCCTCGGCGGCGAGACGCGTGGCCTCCGGTCCGACCAGCTTCAGCAGCTCGCCGGCCATCTCGTCGGTGGACCAGGTGCGGACACCGGCGGCCTCGACGGCCTCGACCAGCGGGTCGTTGCCGCCCATCAGGCCCGTGCCGCGCACCCAGCCGATGAGGGCGTGGGCGAGGGTGACGCGCTCGGCCCAGGTGCGCTCGGCGCTCCAGCGGTTGATGATCGCGTCGAGTGCGGCCTTGGCCTCACCGTAGGCACCGTCGCCACCGAACTTGCCGCGGTTCGGCGAACCGGGCAGCACCACGTGCAGGTGGGTGTCGACGTCGCGGTCGTACCCGATCTTCGACAGTCCGGCGATCAGTCGCTCGACCGACCACAGCAGCACCCGCATCTCCATCTCGGCGCGCGCACCGGCGTCGGCGAGCGAGCCCGCCACGCGCGGCGCGGCGAACGGGAAGAGCAGCGTCGGGGTGAGCGCGTCCTTGATGAGCTTCTTCGCACCACCGGCGACCTCGACGGTCTCGGTGCCGATCCACTCGATCAGGGCGTCGACGTCGCTGTAGGACGCCATGTTCGCGGGAACCACCCACAGCGCGGCGCCGGCACGAGCGTTGCGTGCGTACAGCTCCTTGTAGAAGCCCAGGCGGCTGTCGTTCAGCGAGGACGTGGTGACGACGACCGTCGCACCGCCGGCCAGCAGCTTCGCGGCGACGGCTGCGCCGATACCGCCCTTGCTGGCGCCGGTGACCACGGCGACCTCGTCCGCGTACTCGGCACCCTCGGTGACGACGGCGGTCTCGGCGATCGCGGCGTAGGTCTGCGCGAGCTCCGTACGGCCGGCCTCCGTGGCCTTGCGGCCCCAGAACTCGGCGTGCGCAGCCACGGTCCGACCCGCACCGATGAAGCGTTCGACCGCGAGCTGCTCCCCGAGCCAGACACGGGCCAGGTCCTCACGGGCGGTGGCCCAGCGGTCGTCGATCAGGACGGCCTTGCGCTCGTCGAAGGCCGGAGCGACCAGACGCGGCCAGTCGGAGCCGAGCTCCGCGGAGACCAGGTCGACGAGTTCGTCGTCGGCCTTGTCGGCCAGGCCCGAGACCTGCTCGGTGTGGCCGAGCTGCTCGAGCACGAGACGTGCGGCACTGGCGAGAACCCCGTCGCGGCCGGTGATCTGCTCGGCGAACTCGCCGAGGGCAGCGGCGTCGACCGTCGCTCCCCCGCCGCCACCGGCGGACGGCATCGACACGGCGATTCCGCGACGCGAGGCCACCGACTGCACGGCGGCGTCGATCAGCTTGTCGACCGAAGCGGCATCCGCGAGGGCACCATCGGTCAGGCCACCCAGGTCTCCACCGCGGACGGACGAACCGTCGCGGCTGCCGAGAGCAGCTTCGGCGGTGACGTGCGACGCCCAGCCCTCGCCCAGACCCCACACCTTGGTGACGCGGTCGGCGACGTAGGCGGGACGCTTGCCCGACGGACCGAACACCTTGCGCAGGTGATCGTTGATCGAGTCCGACAGCACCGGGCCGAAGGGGCGGTAGGTGCGGGCGAGACGGTCGACCGTGCCGGCGAGGGCGCCCATGTCGGCGTCGGCGGCACCGTCGATCGCGCCGAGCGAGAGCTCGGAACCGAGGTCGACGAGCAGCTGGTTGCGGCGCGAGGACACGCCGTCGCACAGCGCCTCGATCGTGTCGGCGGGGCCGATCTGATCCGGGCGCAGCTTCGTCCACAGGGCGATGAGCACCTTGGTGGCGTCGGCGGCCTTGAACGCGATGTCGTCCGGGGTCGGGCCACCGGCCGGCGCAGCGGGAGCCGCGGCGGGTGCCGGGGCCGCAGCAGCGGCGGGAGCGGACTCGGCGGCCGGTGCGGCCGGCTCGTCGTCCTCGACCGGAGCGGGATCGGTGTCGGTCGAGTACACGATCGACGCCTCGCGCTCGATGTTGAGCACCTCGACGGGCTGACCGAAACGACCGGGCAGCTTCAGCGTCTGCGACGCGAGGTTCGCGACGGTGGGCGCGCCACCGAGGCCTACCTCGACGAACCGCTCGACACCGAGACCACCGTCGGTCTCGTCGGCGAACAGCAGGTCCTGCGTCTCGATCCAGCGCACCGGCGACGCGAACTGCCAGGCCAGCAACTCGGCGAGCACCACGCGGGTGAGCTCGACCGGCTTGGCCGACCAGCTGTCGAAGTCCGCGAGGACGTCGGCGAGCGGCTGCGACGGCACCAGGTCGGCGATCTCCTGGATGAACTCGCGGCCCAGGTTGAACGGCTTGGGCACGAGGTTCGGGATGTACCGGCCGATGAGGATGTTCGGGTCGATCTCCTGCGGCAGCAGGGCGAGCAGACGCTCACGGAAGTCGTCGACACCGCCGCGCAGCACGGTCGAGTGGAACGGCACATCGATGCCCGGGACGAGGATGAACGCGCGCTTCCCACCGAACTCGGCGACCTTGCGCTCGATCACGGACTCGAGGGCTTCGAGGCCGGCGACCGTACCGGCGATCGCGTACTGCGAACCGCGCAGGTTGAGGTTGACGATCTCCAGGAATTCCCCGGTCTCCTCGGCGACACCGGCGACGAAGGCCTGCAGATCCGCGTCGTCCACACCGAACTGCGACGGCCGGATCGCGGCCATGCGGTAGTTCGAGCGGCCGTGCTCGTCGCGCGGCACGAGAGCGTGCATCGCGGAGCCGCGCTGGAAGACCACCTCGAGGACGGCCTCGAGCGGCAGCACACCGGCGACCGCGGCGAGGGCGTTGTATTCACCCACCGAATGACCGGCCAGGAAGGCGTCGTCGACGAACGCGCCGGCCTCCTTGAGCTCGGCGATCTGCGCGACACCGAGGGTCGCCATCGCGACCTGCGTGAACTGCGTCAGGTGCAGCACGCCGTCGGGGTGCTTGTGGGTGACACCGCGGGCCTTGAGGACCGTCGGGTTGTCGCGGACCACGGCCAGGATCGAGAAGCCGAGAGCGTCGCGGGTGTGCTTGTCGGCGCGCTCCCAGATCTCGCGGGCGGCCTTCGAGCGGGCACGGGCGTCGAGGCCCATGCCGGGACGCTGGATGCCCTGGCCCGGGAAGGCGTAGACGGTCTTCGGCGCGGCGATACGGCCGGTCGCGACCATCACCAGATCACCGTCGACGCGGCAGCCGACCTCGACGACCTCGGCACCACCGTCGGTGGCGATGCGGTCGACACGCACGTCGATCTTCGCGCCCGGACGGACCATGCCCAGGAAGCGGGCGGTCCATGCCGTCAGGCGACGGACCGGCAGCTTCGCGTCCTGCTCGATTGCGGTGACGACCTGCTGGGCCGCGGCCGACAGCCACATGCCGTGGACGATCGGGCTTCCGAGACCGGCGAGCAGCGCGGCGTTGTCGGAGGTGTGGATCGGGTTGTGGTCGCCGGAGACCTTCGCGAAGGCGCTCATGTCGGTCGGCGCGACGATCACGGCGTCGCGGCGGCGACGACGCGGCGTGTCGGTGACGGCCTCGGTGAGAGCGCCACCGGCGCGGACCGGATCGGCGAGATCGGCGGTGCCGGTGCGGCCGCGGATCGCGAACCGCTCGGCCAGGGTGGCGACCACGCGGTCGCCCGAGCCGTCACCGCTGTCGGCGGTGATGACCACGTCGACCTCGACGACGCGACCCAGGTCGGTGTCGGAGACACCGGTGACCTCGGCCTTGACGCCCAGGAAGGCGGGATCGGTGGGCAGGCCGTTCTTGACGTCGATCGCGTGGTCCAGGTGGACCAGGTCGAGCATGCCCTCGATGACCGACAGGTCGGTCTCGGTGCGGGCGGCGCCCAGCGCGGCGAAGACGGCCGGCCAGCAGGCACCGACGAGGACGTCGGGCACACCGTTGCCGCTCGGCGTCAGGGTGGCGGGCAGACCCGAACCGGTGACACCGGCGTGGTCGGCGATCTTCTCCGGCAGCCAGCCGAGAGTGATGCGGGCAGCGCCCTTCTTGACCTCGGGCAGTTCCTGACCGGCGGCGACACCGAGCAGAGCGGACATCGACGCATCGGCGTCGGCCTCGGTGACGACGGGCGCGCCACCGGAGACGACCGAGGCGGGCACGGTCAGGCGGATCTCGACGGCCTTGTCGCGCACCAGCGGAACCCGCAGGCCGACGTGCTCGTCGTCGAGGATCGTCAGGGTCGCACCCGTGGGTGCGTGCGAAGCAGCGGTCTCCGACTCGACGGTCCACTCGTCCAGATCACCGAGACGGTGGATCGGGTTGCGGGTCTGGCGACCCGCCCACGAGACGTCCGGCGAGGACAGGACGGCGTCGAGCAGACCCGGCGCGATGTCGCGGTGGCGACGCGCGGGAAGCTCGACGGGCTCCGCACCCTCGGCGACGAGTTCGTCGGCCGTGGCCTTCTCGAAGCGGTCGAGGAGTTCACCGACCGGCTCGTCGACGCGGGTGATGCCGGCGACGGCAACGGTGCCGGGGATGACGCAGACCTGATCGGCGGAGTAACGCGGATCGTGGGCCTGCCACAGCGAATCCGAACGCCACCAGCGACGCACGTCCTGGTCGACGACCGGAACGAAGTTCACGGGCTTGCCGGGCGTGCGGCACAGCGACACGAAGAACGGCACGTCGGCGGGGTGCAGCACGACGTCGCCCGCGTCGGGGTACTGCGCGAGCAGCGACTTGATCGCGGCGTACGGGCGCTCGAGCACCGAGTCGTCGTCGAACAGCGTCGGGATCGGGCCCCGGCAGACGGGATGCAGGCGGGCCTCGGCACGCTGCAGCATGTTGCGGAAACGCTCACGCCACGACACGTCGAGCCACGGGCTGGTGTGCGCCTCGGCGAGGACGTCCGCCAGATCGGTGCCGCAGTCGAACTCGGCACCGTTGTCCGCGCCGACGGCCAGCTCGAGGTAGCGCTCGAGCCACTGCAGGTAGGTCATGGTGTCGAGGTCACCGAAGTACGGCTTCGCCGTTCCGTTCAGCGCCTCGATGATCTCGTCGCGGCGTGCGGCCACGGCGTCGGCGTCACCGGCGACCTCGTCGAGCAGGCGACCCGTGCGCGATGCGGCGTTGTCGATTTCGTGGATGTCGGCGCCGAGCTGGCTGCGGCCGGAGGCCATACCGCCGGTCGCGGTGCCGGCGGCGACCCAGTCGGGGGTGCCGGGGGTGTCGACGAGCAGCTGCTTGACCTCGGGAGCCGTGGTTGCCTCGAGAGTCGCCATCGCGGCGGTGCCGACGAGGATGCCGTCGAGCGGCATGGCCGGGAAGCCGTAAACGGTCGACCAGCGACCGGTCAGGTACTCGGCTGACTTCTCCGGCGTGCCGATCCCACCGCCGACGCACAGCACCAGGTTCGGGCGCGTGCGCAGCTCGGCGTAGGTGTCGAGGAGCAGGTCGTCGAGGTCCTCCCACGAGTGGTGACCACCGGCGCGGCCACCCTCGATGTGGGCGATGACCGGGTAGTCCGGGACCTCGTTGGCGATACGGATGACCGAGCGGATCTGCGCGACCGTGCCCGGCTTGAAGGCGACGTGCTCGATGCCGGCCTCACGCAGGTCGGAGATGATCTGCACGGCCTCGTCGAGCTCCGGGATACCGGCGGTGACCACGACACCGTCGAAGGGCGCACCGGCCGCGCGGGCCTTGGGCACGAGGCGCTTGCCGCCCACGTGCAGCTTCCACAGGTAGGGGTCCAGGAACATCGAGTTGAACTGGACGGCACGACCCGGCTCGAGCAGCTCGGTGAGCTCGGCGACGTGGTCGGCGAAGATCTGCTCGGTGACCTGGCCACCACCGGCGAGCTCGGCCCAGTGGCCGGCGTTCGCGGCGGCGGCGACGATCTTCGGATCGACGGTCGTGGGGGTCATGCCCGCGAGCAGGATCGGCGAGCGGCCCGTCAGGCGGGTGAAGGCCGTCTCGACGGCGATGCGGCCGTCGGGCAGCGCGACCGGCTTCGGAGCGAACTCCGACCAGGCACGCGGAACCTCGGGCTCGGCGCCCGGGGTGAGGAGGTTGCGCTGACCGCCGCGGGTCGCGGCGGCGATGATGCCGACGCCCTGACCACGCAGGCCCGAGCTGGTCATACGGGTGAGGAGCTCACCCGGACCGAGGTCGAGGATCCACGAGGCGCCGGATGCAACTGCGGAGTCGACCTGCTCGACCCAGTCGATCGGGGAGACGAGGATGGCCTGCGCGAGGCTGCGCGCAAGCTCGGCGTCGAGCTCGCAACGGGCGGCCCAGTCGGCGACCTGCTCCACGGCGTCCGCGAAGGCGGGATGATGGAAGCCGACCTCGGCCGCGACGGGCTCGAAGGTCGGGGAGAACACGGCGCCACCGCGCTTCTTGGCCTCACGCTCGCGGGTCTCCGCGGCGGAGATCTGCTCGCAGCGCTGCTGCACGCGCTCGAGAGCGGTGGGCGGGCCCGACAGCACGACGCGACGACGGGCGTTGCGGATCGCGACGACGGCGCTGCGCTCGGGGTCCTGGCCCTCGAAGACCTCGGCGACGATCGCGCGCAGGCGCTCGGGGTCGACGTTGGCGACGGCGAGCATCGGGTACTTGCCGGCGCCGGAGATCAGGCCGCGGCGGCGACCGACGAGGGTCGCGGCGGCACCGATGAGCTGCGCGATCGCGAGGATCTCGGCATCCTTGCGGCCGGCGGCGGCGACGGACTCGACGGCGAGGACGCCCTGCGAGTGGCCGATGACCGCGCTCGGCGCGACGGAGTCGATGTCGAGGCCCTGGTTCGCGAGCGCGCGCAGCGCGGCGACCTGGGTGAGGAAGACGCCGGGAAGCGACACGGCGGCAGAGGTGAGAGCTGCTTCGGAGGGGCCGGCGGGCGCGTCGTCCTCGTCGGCGAGTTCGGCCTCGAGGATCCACGCGACGGGGTCGAAGCCCGTCGGGCGGACCACGACGAGGTCGCTCGCGACCGGGGCGAGGTGCGCGGTGGCGCGGTTGACCAGGTCGGTGAGGACCGGTTCGAGTCCGTTGTCGCGGCTGAGCTCCTCGAGCGAGGTGAGCCAGGGGGCTCCCTGGCCACCGAATGCGAGCGCGTAGGGCTCACCCGCGAGGAGCTTGTCGACCAGGGCACGGGCCGGAGCGGCTGCCGTGGACCGATCGGTGGTGCGTCGTGATGCCTTCGAGTTCCGTCCGTTGTCGCCTGGTGTGGTCTCGTCGATCGTCACGCGTGTGGTTCCTCTCCTGAACACCCCGGCGTCGAGGCTTCGTGTGTCAGCGCTGCGCGCCGGTGTGCTGCTGGACTAGTGGTCCGCTGTTCGGGCACGCCCAGGTTCGCACAAAATCATGAGGGGTTCCTCATGTTTTGTTTCGCGCAGTTTGCCCGGCGCCTCCCCACCAGTGATTTCCCTCACACGACTGCTCAAAAGTAACTGGTCGGTAACCCGAATCACTCCTGGCTGCGTCGATGCATGGACGTCCATGAACCCGAGGAATCCCTCACGTTTTTCGTTATCAAATCGTTACCTATTGACGGACGTAGCGGATCGTGCATCGCAAGATCGAAACGTGTCGGTGCCCGCAATTAATCTTCGATCGGATCGAACAGACATTCGATGGGGGCAGGGATGAAGTACACACGGGAAATACTCGAAGAGGCTGTAGCGGAGTCTGTCAGCGTGGCGGGGGTGCTGCGATATCTCGGGATACAAGCAACCGGGGGCGCGCATGCGCACATCAGCCGCCGAATTCGCAGACTCGGTATCGATACGTCTCATTTCACCGGACAGGCCCACCAGAAGGGCCGACCACCGAGAAACCGACTCGCATGGACCGAAATTCTCACCCTCAAGCCGGTCGGATCCAATCGACAGTCCCCGAAACAGTTGCGTCGCGCACTCGTCGAGTCGGGACGTCCCCACAAATGCGAGGGATGCGGAATCGAGCCGATGTGGTGCGGAGCGCCTTTGACGTTCCACGTCGACCATATCGATGGCAATCCCCACGATTCCCGACCGCACAACGTCCGCTTTCTCTGCCCGAACTGCCATAGCCAGACGCCCACCTGGGCCGGGCGACGCCAGTTCACCTTCGGCGAGGAGGACCAACTCGCGTGACGTATTGTGTCCGTGACGCGCGAGTGGCGTAATTCGGCAGCCGCGCCAGGTTTAGGTCCTGGTGTCCTTACGGACGTGGGGGTTCGAGTCCCCCCTCGCGCACCACGTGACCTCACCCACGGTGCACCGACCGGTCTTGGCAGGTCGGTGCACCGTTCGGGTACCGTCGAGGGCGTGTCCGAGCATCGCCCTCCCCGCCGGTTGGCCCTGATCATCCTGGTCCTGGTGGCCGCGGCCGGATGCCTCGGCCTCGGTTACTGGCAGTGGGTCCGGTTCGAAGCGGTCGGCGGCACCTACCAGAATCTCGGCTACGCCCTCCAGTGGCCGGCCTTCGCCTTCTTCTGCGTCTACGCCTACCGGCGCTTCGTCCGCCTCGAGGCCGAGGAGCAGGAAGCCGAGAGCACCGGCGGACGACGCCCGTCCGAGCCGGACGAGCCCACCGAGATCCCCGAGGATCTCCTTCCCACCCGTCCGCGCACGCTCGCCGAGGCACGCGAGCAGGAAACCGCGGATCCCGACGCACGACAGATCAACGAGTACAACGAGTACCTCGCGCAACTCGCGCGCAGGTCCGATAGGAGCGCTCAGTGAGCACGACCCCCGAGCAGGCGTCCGGCCAGGCCACCACGCCGCGCGTCGTAAGTGAGGCCGACCGGAAGAAGATCCGGTCCGCTCTGCTGCGTTACCGCGTGCTCGCCTACGCGACCGGTATCTGGCTGCTGATCCTCACCGGTGAGATGGTCGCCAAGTACATCATCGGTGTCGAGAACGTGCCGGCCTGGATCGCGATCGTGCACGGCTGGGTGTACGCGGTGTACCTGGTCCTCACCTTCGACCTGTCGATCAAGGTGCGCTGGCCGATCGCCCGGACGGTGTGGACGCTCCTGGCGGGCACCATCCCGTTCCTGTCCTTCTTCGTCGAGCACAAGCGCACTCAGCAGGTGAAGGCCGACTTCGGCGTCTGAGCCGGCAACCTCCGCGAACACGAATCGGGCGGATCCTTTCGAAGGATCCGCCCGATTTCGTTGTGCCCGTGTGCGCGCTCAGCGTCGCGGCAGGCGCACCACCTGGACGAAGAACTCGTCGATCTGGCGCACCGCGCGGATGAACTGGTCGAGGTCGACCGGCTTCGTCACGTACGCGTTGGCGTGCAGCTTGTAGCTGCGGAGGATGTCCTCCTCCGCTGCCGAGGTGGTAAGGACGACGACGGGGATGTCGGTGAGGTCGGTGTCGGACTTGACCTGCTCGAGGACCTGCCGTCCGTCGTACTTGGGCAGGTTCAGGTCGAGGAGGATCAGGTCGGGCCGGGGGGCGTTCTCGTACTCTCCGCGCCGGTAGAGGAAGTCGAGTGCCTCCTCGCCGTCGCGGACCACGTGAAGGGTGTTTCCGATCTTGTTGTCCTCGAACGCTTCGCGCGTCATCAATTCGTCGCCGGGGTCGTCCTCGACGAGGAGGACGTCGATCGGCCGCCCGGAAACGCTCATGCAGATGCCCCTTTCAGAGCGACTTCGGTTGCAGACATGTCGTCGCCTGCCTTGGGAATCGTAAAGCAGAATCGACTGCCGTCCCGATACTGCGGGTCGAGCCAGATCTCTCCGCCGTGGTATTCGACGATCTTGCGGCAGATGGCCAGGCCGATGCCGGTGCCGGTGTACACGTCCCGGCCGTGCAGCCTCTGGAAGATCACGAAGACCTTGTCGGCGAACTCCTCGGCGATACCGATGCCGTTGTCCTGCACGGAGAATCGCCAGAACTCGTCGTCCCCGTCGACGATCTCCTCGCAGTCGACACGGATCTCCACGGGCCGGTCTTCTTGGCGGAACTTGATCGCGTTTCCGATCAGGTTCTGCCACAACATGATCATCAGTGTGGGATCGCCCACGATCGTCGGCAGGGACTCGGGCCGGGTGATCTTCGCCCCGGATTCCTCGACCGCCTGGGAGATGTTCGTCAGGGCCGCGTCGAGGGTCACGTCCAGTTCGGTGCGGACGTGCGCGTCGCTGACGCGTCCGACGCGGGAAAAGGTCAGCAGGTCGTTGATGAGCACCTGCATGCGCTTCGCGCCGTCGACCGCGAAGGCGATGTACTGGGTGCCGCGTTCGTCGAGCTTGTCGCCGTAGCGCTTCTCGAGGAGCTGACAGAAGGACGCGACCTTGCGCAGCGGCTCCTGCAGGTCGTGGGAGGCGACGTAGGCGAACTGTTCGAGTTCGGAGTTCGAGCGCCGCAGTTCCGTTGTCTGATTCTCGAGTTGCTCCTCACGCTCGTGCGCGACCTGCAGTTCGCGCACGATCCGCTCACGCATGTCCTCGACGTCGCGGCCCAGCGCATAGATGTCGGCGGGGCCCTGCGGCTCGATCTCGCGCTCGAAGTTCTGGCCCGCGACGACGCTGCGCGATGCCTGTCGCAGACGCTGGATCGGACGGACCACGATCATCTGGAGCAGGACTGCCAGGCCCACGCCGGCGAGCAGGAAAACCACGACCATGCCGGCAAGGATGCGGTCGCGCGTCGTGCGGATGTCCTCGAGTGTGGCAATGCCCTCCGCTCGGGCCTGTGACAGGTCTGCGTTCTGGACCTCGAACGCTTCACGAATCCGGTCGAATGCAATGCGACCTGCATCGACGGCAACCGGGTCGACGAACTGTGGTTCTCCGGGAACCACGGCGGAGACGAGCGGCTCTGCGTACACCCGACGCCATTCCGCGGCGTGCGCTTCGATCGACTCGAGGTCGGCGAGCAGTTTCTCGTCGTCTCCCACGAGTGCACGCAACTCGGCCGCGGCGGCCGATTCCTCACGTCGTCCCTGTTCGTACGGACCGAGAAAGTCGCGATCGGCAGCAAGGATGTATCCCCGTGCACCGGTTTCCTGGTTCAGGAGCGCACCCTGGAGTCGGTACGCCTCTGCCCGTGCGGGCTGGATACGGTCCCGCACGTAGTTGGAGACCTCGGTGGTCTCACGGAGGTAGTGACTGCCGACGACCGTACCGACGATCACCAGAAGCCCCATCACGCTCAGTACGAGCAGGAACCATGCCTGGACCGTCATCCTGCGAGACGGTGGGCGACGCACGTCCCCCGTCTCCGCCGTTGCGTCGCTGTTCGTCATGCGGTGATGATCACTTCCTGTTCCATTGCACGTGGACGACTGCCACGTCGTCGGACAGCCCTCCCCTACTGTCCGCGAGTTTCTCGGCACCGTCGATGAGCGAGTCGGTGAACTCGGCAGCCGGCAGATGGGCGCGTTCGCGCGCGAGCTCGAGGAGTCCTTCCTCACCGAGTCGTTCCGGGCCGTCGCCCCGATGACCCTCGAACAATCCGTCGGTGAACAACACGATCGCGCCGTCCTCGGGCAGATCCAACTCGTGGACGGGCCAGGTGGCCACTCCCGGCACCAGGCCGAGAGCGGGACCACCGGGCGCTTCGATCCAGTCGATGGTTCCGCCGTGGCGGAGCAGCAGCCCGGGATGACCGGCCCGCATGACCTCGACGGTGCTGCGGTCGGCACACATCGTGAGGTTCGTCATCGACGCGAAGAAACGACTCTCCGTGCGCTCGGCGACGAGCAGTTCCTCGAGTTGGTGCAAGCGGCGGGGACCGTCTACCCCGCTGAGCACGAGCGTGCGCCACGCGATGCGCAGGCCCACGCCGAGGGCTGCCTCGTCGGGGCCGTGACCGGAGACGTCGCCGATGAGGACGTGGACGGTGCCGTCGCCGGTCTGCACGACGTCGTAGAAGTCGCCGCCGAGAAGAGCGGACGACCGGCCGGGTCGGTAACGGGCGACGACGTCGAAGTCCTGCCCGTCGCGCAGGAGCGGGGACGGGAGCAGGCCGCGTTCGAGTCGGGCGTTCTCCTGCGCGTGAAGCTGGCTCGCCTGGAGTTCCGCCGCCGCGATCTCGGTCTGCTTTCGCTGGATGGCGTAGCGGACGGCGCGGCCGAACAGATCGGGTTCGACGCGTCCCTTGACGAGATAGTCCTGGGCGCCGACGGACAGCGCGGCGAGGCCGGTCTGTTCCTCCGCGAGGCCGGTGAGGACGACGATGGGGACGGAATCGGTGATCTCCTGGATGCGGGCGACGGCTTCGAGGCCGCTCGCATCGGGCAGGTGGAGGTCGAGAAGTACGCAGTCGGGAGCCGATGTGGCGAGTTCGTCGCGGGCCTGCGCAAGTGTCTGCACCCACACGACGGTCATCTCGGGGGCACTGTCGACGACGAGTTCCTCCACGATGAGCGCGTCGCCCGGATCGTCCTCGATGAGGAGCAACGACGGTGGTTCGACCGACTCGCTCTGCGCTCGGTGCATGTCCACTCGGCGCCCCTCCCTCCCTGCTCGAAAGGGAACATTACAGACTCGACGACAGCATGGTCACAGGGTGGTCACGGCGGGTCGCGGCCACGGCCGACGGACCGATGTGTGCATCTATCGGCACGATCTTGCATGATGGCAAGGTGAACGATCCCATGACCGCGCATCCGCATATGACTGTTTCCACGACCCGTAACGGCTCCGTGGCCGTACTGTCCGTCAACGGCGAAGTCGACATGACGAGTGCCCCGCTCCTCGAGCAGGAAGCCCTCGCACTCCTCGACACCGACATCTCCGGACTTATCGTCGACCTCAGCGGGGTTGATTTCCTCGCTTCGATGGGTATCGCTCTGTTGGTCGAGTTGTCCAAGCGAGCCGGCGACAACACCGGTTTCGCCGTCGTGGCACATGGCAGCGCCACGGCACGCCCGCTCGAACTCCTCGGCCTCGGAGAGGTCCTGGCGATCCATCCGAAGCTCGACGACGCGCTCGTCGGCCTCGGTAACTCGCCGGAAGGCGTCTCCGAGTAGACCGCCGTACCCGACGAACCGAGGAGCCATGTCGTCTGCGCCCGAGGAGTCAGCTTTGATCTTTCCCGACGAGATCCGTTCGTCGGGTGTGCGAGCCGACCCGACCGAGATTGCAGGCCTGCGGGTCGTCACGAGGCGGTGGCTGGCGAAGCTCCCCCTCAGCGAGGACCAACGACAGGACATACTGCTCGCGAGCTACGAAGCGCTCGCGAATGCCGTCGAGCACGCCTATGCGCCGGACGATGCGCACGGCACGCTCGACTACGAGGCGGCGTACCTGCCCGACGAGGGTGAGGTGGTCGTGCGGGTCGTCGACCACGGCTCCTGGCACGACGCCGTCGACAGCGACGCCCGACGTTCACGCGGTCACGGGCTGATGCTGATCCGCAATCTGGCCAGCGACGTCCAGGTCTCGGCCGGCCCGAAGGGCACGGTCGTCGAGATGCGCTGGGTCCTCGACGAGACGGACAGGGCTGAGGACGACAGGGCAGGGGACGAACTCTCGTCCCACGACGCGAGCTGATCTGCGCGGTAGGCGCGCGTCGCGAGTTCCCGATCGAAGCGGC
>NZ_JBKFBA010000018.1:0-32911 GCF_053345925.1 Rhodococcus sp. C26F | reverse complement strand
CCGCTTTCGTCATACCTGTAGGGCACCCACATCCGGCTTCGCGGAACCGAACTTCAGTGCCAGTTCGCGGCGTGCCGCACGGTCGCCGAGGTGTTCGAGCAACCGGCGCCCGGGAGCCGATCTCTTCAGGACCTGTGATTTGACGATGTTCGTCGCGACGACCGGGACGACCGCCCAAGGCGGGATGACGGGTAGGCCCAGATCGTGGAGGCCCTGCTCGCCGAGGAAGAAGCGCAGCATGCTGAGCAGCCGCAGCCGTTCGTAGGCGCCCCGGAGCCGGGAGAAGCGTCCGTAGTCGAGCGTGCGCTGACCATCGACGAGCGCGCGGGACAGATCGGCGCCCGCTGGTGTGACGTCGTCCTGCACGAGCACCACGTGGTAGTTGAAGCGGTGCTGCTCGCGTTCGGAGTCGAACAACCACTCCTCGTCCACGCCCATGAGCCAGCCGGCGTACTTCCACAGGTGCATCACGGCGCGGGATTCGTCGCGGCTCACGGTGTAGCCGAGTGCGCGGGCGCCCAGGAGCAGGGTGCCGTTGAACAGTCCGAGGGTCGCGGCCTGGTCGGTCTGGTTGATCGGCAGTCCCCAGTGCTCGATGTCCCATCGGCCGTTGTTCTCGAACCGGTCGTTGACGAGTGCGTGCATGGCGCGCACGTGCACGGTGAGCTTGAAGCCGTCCCCGTTCCGGCGCATGCCGCCGGGCTCACCGACGGCGGTGCCCCATTTCTGGGTCTCGCCGAGGCGGCGCATGGCGGTGGATCCGGTGAGCCCACCGGTCTCGACGAGGAGGTCCGGCGGCCCGCCGAAACGGTAGCCACCGATGAGCGACAGTTGGAGCAACACGTCGTTGCGCGTACGGCCCATCCGGCGAAAGGCCCGTGCACCCTTCTCGAGCAGCTCCCAGTTCACCCAGTCGGGAACCGTGTCGACGACGGCGAAGAACTCGCGCAGCGCAGCGGGAGCGTCGGGTACCGACTCGATGCCGTGCTCCAGAGCCCGGTGGAACTGCTTCATGGTGACGCGTTCCGGGTCGTCCCGGTCGCGGCGCATACCGCGGACGAGCGCCGCTCCCACCTCGTCGCGGGCGAACATCCTGCGGCCGATGCGGTCGAGCAGGTGCTGATCCACCTCGTGGATCCGGGCGAACTTCTTCAACGGTTTCCCGATGCGCTCGTTGCGGGGCCGATTGCCCTCGTACCGCGTGGGGTACGAGCGCGCGCCCTCGTCCCGTAGCAACTCCTGTGTCACCATGGGGCGATGGTCACACGAGCTGTAACTCGCGTTCAATTCGCATTTCCGGTGCGGCGATGAGCCCGAGCGACCGGCGTCGGCGCCGCGCGCCGCAACAGGAACGCTCCCGCGCGATGGTCGAACGGATCATCGCCGCGGGACGCACGGTTCTGCTGGACAACGGCTACGAGGGAGCCTCGACGAACCGGATCGCGCGGGCGGCGGGGATCAGTCCGGGCTCGCTGTACCAGTACTTCCCCGACAAGGACGCCATCGTCGCGGAGGTGGTGGACCGCTGGACGGATGCAATGCATGCTCGCATTTCACGCGTGTTCGCGGACGCGCTCGAAGGCCCGCCCACCCCCGTATCGGTGCGCGACACGATGGGCGAGCTGCTCGATGCGCTCGCCGAGAATCCACGCCTTCTGCGGGTGCTCATCGAGGAACTGCCGCGATCCCCCGACAGCCGGCTCGCCGCCTTCGAACGGCGGATCGACGACCTGCTCACCATGTGGCTGCGTTTCCATCTCCGCGGACGCGGTACCCGCCCTGTGGAGGCGATCGCGTGGATCCTCGTGCGCACGGTCGAGAACGTGGCCGTCTCCTATGTTCTCGACCGTCCCCCGGTGGATCGGGACGTCGTGGCCGACGAGCTCACCGCCATGGTCACGGCGTATCTGCGGGACATGTCGCTCCCCTGACGGGGCGAACCAGGTGTTCCTCGCTATCGTGGCGGGAACCCTGTGACCCTGACAGGGGGTTTCCGCCGGACGCTTCGGGGTTCGAAGGGTCCGATGCGGGACGGTGAGTGAGGAGGCGACGATGGCGCGTTGGAATCCACGGGTGGTACTGGACTGGTTGCGTGCGGGATATCCCGAGGGGATCCCGGCCAAGGATCACTTCGCGTTGCTTGCCGTGCTCAAGCGTCGGCTCACCGACGAGGAACTTCTCGAGGCGATCGAGACGGCGGCGGCGACCGCGTCCGAGCACCCGGAGCGGCAGGTCGACCACGACACCCTGCGGAAGATCGTGGCAGGGGTGATCCACGAGGAACCGGACCCGCAGGACGTCGAGCGCGTCCGTGAACAGCTGGTCGCTGCGGGCTGGCCCGTCGTGGGCGGTGAACTCTCCCGCGGCGACGAGGCGGCCGAACCCGTCGAACCGGATACGCAACCGACCACCGAGACGGCTGCGGCGCCGGCACCCGACGCTGTTGCTGCATCGGATACCGGCGCCGCGGAACCCGTGCGCGAGGAGCGTGGGACGCAGGCCGGCGCGCGTTAGCGGCTCGCGGCGAGCCGCGAATCAGGCGCTTGCGGCGAGCGCAGCGAGGGCGGGCACGAGCTGGGCGAGTGCCCGTCCTCGATGCGACTGTGCGTCCTTCTCCTCCGCGGACAGTTCCGCGGCGGTGCGTTCCTCGCCTTCGGGGCGGAAGACCGGGTCGTAGCCGAAACCGTTCTCGCCGCGCGGCTCGCGCACGATGCTGCCGCGCCATTCGCCGCGCACGACGGTCGTGACGAATCCGTCGTCCGACGGCACCACGAGCGCGCACGCCGACACGAAGGCCGCGCCGCGACGCTCGTCCGGCACATCCTGCATCTGGCCGAGCAGCAGTGCGGTGTTCGCCTCGTCGTCGCCGTGGCGTCCACTCCAGCGGGCCGAGAGCACGCCGGGCATGCCGCGCAGGGCGTCGACCTCGAGACCGGAGTCGTCGGCGACGCAGGGCATCCCTGTGGCGGCTGCGCCGTCGCGGGCCTTGGCTCCGGCGTTCGCCTCGAAGGTCTCCCCCGTCTCGGGTGCCTCCGGGTAGGGCGGGACGGTGTCGAGACCTACGAGTTCGATGCCCTCGATCCCGGCGCGGTCGAGCACGCGCTGCAGTTCGCGCAGCTTCTTCGCGTTGCGACTTGCGACCAGCACCCGCACGTCAGACTCCGAACTTCTTCTTGACGATCTCCGCCTCGACCGGCTCGGGCAGGGTGCCCGGGTACGGCTCGGCGAGCACCTCGCGCTGGATCCGGCACAGTTCCTCGATGCCGGCGAGCGAGGAGTCGAGCATCGCGTCGAGCGTGGAACGCGGGAAGGTCGCGCCTTCGCCGGTGCCCTGGACCTCGACGAGGGTGCCTGTCTCGGTGGCGACGACGTTCATGTCGACCTCGGCGCGCACGTCCTCCTCGTAGGGCAGGTCGAGACGGACACGTCCGTCGACCACGCCGACGCTGACGGCGGCGATCTGGCACGAGACGGGCTGCGGGTCGGCGAGGCTGCCCGCGGCACGCAGGTAGGTCACCGCGTCGCACAGTGCGACATAGGCGCCGGTGATCGCCGCGGTGCGGGTGCCTCCGTCGGCCTGCAGCACGTCGCAGTCGATCGCGATGGTGTTCTCGCCGAGCGCGGCGAGGTCGATGCATGCGCGCAGCGACCGGCCGACGAGCCGGCTGATCTCCTGGGTGCGGCCGCCGAGCTTGCCCTTGACCGATTCGCGTCCGCTGCGGGTGTGGGTGGCGGCGGGAAGCATCGCGTACTCGGCGGTCAGCCAGCCGAGACCGGAGCCCCTACGCCACCGCGGGACGCCTTCCTCGACGCTGGCGGTGCACATCACGCGGGTCTGTCCGAATTCGACGAGCACGGAGCCCGCCGGGTGGTTGGTGAAACCCCGGGTGATGCGAATGTTCCGGAGTTCGTCGTCCGCTCTGCCGTCTTCTCGTGTCGTCACTCGTCCGAGCCTAGGCGATCCGGGGACGGATCTTTCAGATGCGGTACACGTCTCCGGCGGTGACGGCGTGGACCGGTCCGGAGTACTCGGCCTTGGCCTCGGCGATGACGTCCTCGCGGGAGGTCCACGGCGGGATGTGGGTCAGGAGGAGTTCGCCGACACCGGCGAGGGCCGCGACGCGTCCGGCCTCGGTGCCCGAGAGATGCACGCCCTCGGGGCGCTCCCCCGGCGCGTGGGTCCACGACGCCTCGGCGAGCAGCACGTCGGCGCCGCGGGCGAGTTCGACGACCGAATCGCACATGCCGGTGTCGCCGGTGTAGACGAGGGTGCGGCCGGAGTCGCTGGTGATGCGGAAGCCGTAGGCCTCCGGCGGGTGGTGGACGCGGCCGGGGCAGATGGTCAGGCTCCCGAACCGGATCTGCTCGCCGTCGCCGAGCATCCGGACGTCGAGGGTGTCGCTGACGTCGTCGACCTCGCCGGGGATCTCCGCGGACGCCACGCCGATGCGGTGGGCGGTGCCGACGGGACCGTAGGTGAGGACGCGACCCTGCGGCGGGGACGGCGAGTAGCGGCGCCAGACCAGCAGACCGGGCAGGTCGAGGCAGTGATCGGCGTGCAGATGGGACAGGAGGATCGACACTTCGCCGGGGTCGGCGTGGCGCTGGAGCGCGCCGAGGACGCCGGGACCGAAGTCGATGACCAGGGGCGGGGTGTCCGGTGCCGTCAGCAGGTAGCCGGAGGCTGCGGAATCCGGCCCGGCCACACTGCCCGAGCACCCCAGAACGGTCATGCGCATATCAGCCATGCTGCCATGCCGAAGGTCCCTCGATGAAGCCAACGCGCGTATTGCGGCGCAGACTCACAGTGGCCGGGAAGGTGTGACGCGCGGATCGTTCGGCCACTTCGCGCGGCCGATCGGCGGGTTGTCGGCGCGGGTGGTCAGCGCGGCACGACCGAGGGGGTGGTGCGTCGGGCGCGACGCGCGTCCGCGGACAGCGCCCACGCCGCGAGAACGCCGCCGACCGCACCGAAGAAGTGCCCTTCCCAGGAGATCCACGGTTCGCTCGGCAGCACACCCCACAGCATGCCGCCGTAGAGGAACAGCACCACGACTCCCAGCAGGATCTGTCCGGCCTTGCGGGTGAACACACCGCGCACGATCAGATAGGTGAGCCACCCGAAGATCAGGCTCGACGCTCCGATGTGGGTCTCGCCCGAGCCCGCGATCAACCACGTCCCCACTCCTGCGACGACCCAGATGATCGCGGTCGCGGCCAGGCCGCGCCCGATGCCGGAGAGCAGCACCAGGAAGCCGAGGACGAGCGCGGGCACGGTGTTGGCGGTGAGGTGGGCCCAGTCGGCGTGCAGGATCGGCGCGAACAGCACGCCCCACAGCCCGTCGGCGGTGCGGGGTTCGACACCCGCGGCGTCGAGATCGGCGGGGAGCACCGCATCGACGGTCTCGATGCCGTAGAGCATCGCGACGAATCCCCCGATCCACAGGCCGGCACGTTGCCAGATCGGCCGGATGCGGGTGTCGGCGCCGGTACCGCTGGGAATGGTCATGGCACCATTCTGCCGTCACATATCGGTCAGCGGCCGAAGACCGACGGCAGCACGTCGCGATAGGCGGGGATGCCGGCGACGGAAGTCGCGGAGAGGATTGCGTCGACGATCGCGCGTTCGACCACCACGGCCGCAGCCTCGCAGACCGCGGCGAGGATCGGCAGTTCCGCGGGGAAGGCCGGGATCGACGGCGCGTTGCGCAATGCGTCGGACACGTCGGCGGTAACGGTCGACAGGGCGAAGATCGTGTCGCCGTCCAGCGGGGAATGCGCGGGACGTATCGCGCGGCCGAGACCGTCGTGTCCGGTGACCGCGACGCGACGGCACGCCGCCTTCGACAGCGGTGCGTCGGTGGCGACCACACCGATCGTGGTGTTGAGGACGGTGCCCTTCTCGTCGAGCGCGCGGACCGCGGCCAGATCCGCCGCCGAGGGCGACGACAGTCCGAGTTCTTCGGCTCGCGCGGCGTCGACACCCCAGGGCAGCCCGGTCACGGGGTCGAACACCGAGCCGACGGGGTTCGCCACCATCAGCGCCGCCACGGTCACCCCGGTCGCGGGACCGTCCGTGATCCGCACGCTCGCCGATCCGATGCCGCCCTTGAGCGCCCCGGCGCGGGCACCGGTGCCGGCGCCGACGCTGCCGCGGTCGAAGTGCGTGGAGCTGGCGGTGGCGGCGGCGGTGCAGCCCGAATCGGCGGTCGGGCGCGCGGACCACTGCCCCACCGGCAGGTCGAAGATGACGGCGCCGGGGACGATCGGGACGACCGCGTCGGGCGCGCCCATCGGGATTCCCTTGCCGTTCTTCTCGAGATAACGCATCACGCCGTCGGCGGCGGCCAGCCCGTACGCGCTGCCTCCGGTGAGGAGCACCGCATCGACACGCTGCACGGAATGGCTCGGATCGAGCAGATCGGTCTCTCGGGTGCCCGGTCCCCCGCCGCGCACGTCCACCGAGGCGACGGCGGACGGGTCGGCGAGCACGACGGTGCATCCCGTGGCGGCGCCCGTACCGGGAATCTCGGGGGTGCCGACGGTGACCTCGGGGTCGAGGCGCTGCCAGTGACCGACACTCAGACCCGCCACGTCGAGCAGCGAATCGGTCGGCCCCGGCACGATCACGGCTGCAGCGCCTGGACGAGGGAGTCCTGCATCCACGTCAGCCAGTGGTAGACGTCGAGGTGCGGGGCACGCGGATCGTCGTCGTCGAGGATGTCGGGGGTGTCGGCGTCGATGCCGAGGGTCGTACCGAGCGCGAGCCGCACGTCGTTGAGTCCGTACAGCCAGGCCTCGGCCTGTTCGGGATTGAGCACCACCTTGCCGCCGCCTTCCGGCACGGTGCGCAGGATGACCGCGCCGGCGGCGAGCTTGGCGTCGATGATGCTCGGTTCGTGCAGGCTCCGCATCGCACCGTTGAGGTCGGCGGCGTCGTCGCCGACATCGGCGACGGCATCGGCGTCGGGGCGGTGGAACTCGGGTAGGAGGCGGCGCAGCGCCGGGATCTCGGGCGGGGTGGCGTTACCGGTGCGCAGGCCGGTCAGCGCCGCGAGGTCGTCCTGCGGGGCCTGTCCGGCGCGTTCCTCGAGCATGCCCAGCACGGAGGACACGAGCGACCGCAGCACCGACGCTTCGTGGGCGTCCATCTCCGACCGGAGCTTGGGGCCGCTGAGCGAGTTCTTCCTGGTCCACTGCCGCACGTCGGTCGGGCCCTCCTGTGGGGATCATTCGTCGCGTTGCATCGTCGCCCACAGTCCGGCGGCGTGCAGACGCTGCACGTCGTGTTCCATCTTGTCACGCGAACCACTCGACACGACGGCCTTGCCCTCGTTGTGGACCTTGAGCATGAGCTCGGTGGCCTTGGCCTTGCTGTACCCGAACAGCTTCTGGAAGATGAACGTCACGTAGTGCATGAGATTGACGGGGTCGTCCCAGACCACGGTCACCCATGGCCTGTCGACCGCTTCGATCTCCTCGACGATTTCGGCCTCGGCCGGAACGGCCTGTCCCGCCATGGCCCGAACGGCCTGGGCCGCCATCGATCGGACGTCGAGCGGAGTGGTCGTACTACACGGCGCCATGTTCCCAGGGTACGACTTCGGAGCACCGCGAAAAACCCGCCTCGGAGGGCGTGGCTCTACAGTGATCGGGTGCCCGAAGCCATTCACCGTGCCGGTCGTCCCGGTACCGCATTGTTCACGGACAAGTACGAGTTGACCATGCTCGAGGCTGCCCTGGCGGACGGCACGGGCGACCGCCCGTGCGTCTTCGAGGTCTTCGCCCGGCGTCTTCCCCCGGGCCGGCGGTACGGCGTCGTCGCAGGCACCGCACGGTTGATCGAGGCACTCGGATCGTTCCGGTTCGACGAGGCCGAACTCGAACTCGCCGCCGGTTTCCTCGCTCCGCGCACCGTCGAGTGGCTGCGCGACTTCCGGTTCTCCGGCGACATCGACGGCTACCGCGAGGGCGACTTCTACTTCCCGGGTTCACCGATCCTGTCGGTGAGCGGCACCTTCGCCGAGTGTGTGCTGCTCGAGACGCTGACGCTGTCGATCTTCAACCACGACAGTGCGATCGCCTCCGCGGCGGCGCGCATGGTGAGTGTGGCCGACGGCCGCGCGCTCATCGAGATGGGGTCGCGGCGCACCCACGAGGAAGCGGCGGTCGCCGCGGCGCGCGCCGCCTATCTCGCGGGCTTCGACTCGACATCCAATCTGCAGGCCGCGCAACGGTACGGCATCCCCGCGGCGGGTACCGCCGCGCACGCGTTCACCCTGCTGCACACCACGACGACCGGCCGCGACGAGGCGTCCGCCTTCCGCAGCCAGGTCGAGAGCCTCGGCGTGGGCACGACCCTGCTGGTGGACACCTACGACATCACCGAGGGCGTGAACACGGCGATCGCGGTGGCCGGCCCCGAACTCGGTGGCGTGCGGATCGATTCGGGCGATCTCGGTGTGCTCGCCCGCCAGGTGCGCGAACAGCTCGACGGACTCGGCGCGACCCGCACGAAGATCGTGATGTCCGGTGATCTCGACGAATACGGGATCGCGGGTCTGCGCGCCGAGCCGGTCGACGGCTACGGGGTGGGTACGTCGCTGGTCACCGGCTCGGGGGCGCCGACGGCGGGCATGGTCTTCAAGCTCGTGGAGGTCGACGGCATCCCGGTCGAGAAGCGCAGTGCGTCGAAGGAGTCCCGAGGGGGCGCGAAGCGGGCCGTCCGGTACGCGCGGAGGACGGGCACGTTCGTCGAGGAGGTCGTGTACCCGGCCCGCGCCGAGCAGGTCCCGCCGGGCGAGGGTTCACAGGTCCACGAACTGATGATCCCGCTGGTCCGCGGCGGCGAGGCGGTCGGCGATCTGCCTACCCTGGAGGAGAGCCGGGAGTACCTCCGGCAGGGCATGGTGCGTCTGCCGTGGGAGGGCCTGACGCTCTCGGCCGGGGATCCCGCCATCCCCACCCGCTTCGTCCGTGAGGGGTGAGTGCCATGCGCGCATTGCTGGTGGTCGACGTCCAGAACGACTTCTGCGAGGGCGGTTCGCTCGCGGTGGAGGGCGGCTCGCGGGTGGCGTCCGACATCACCCGGTTCCTGCAGGCGCACGGTGACGACTACGCGCACATCGTCGCGACCCGCGACCACCACGTCGATCCCGGAGACCATTTCTCTCCCGAACCCGATTTCGTCGACTCGTGGCCGCCGCACTGCCGGGCCGGGACGCCGGGCGCGGACTTCCACCCGGAACTGACTACGGACCGGTTCGAGGCCGTCTTCTCGAAGGGGGCCGACGACGCCGCCTATTCGGGCTTCGAAGGAATCGACGACGAGGGCACGACATTGGCGTCGTGGTTGCGCGACCGCGGTGTGACGGACGTCGACATCGTCGGGATCGCCACCGACCACTGTGTGCGGGCCACCGCACTCGACGCGATCGAGGAGGGTTTCGGCGCCCGGGTGCTGCTGCCCTACACCGCCGGGGTGTCGGAGACGACGATCCGCCCCGCCCTCGAGCGGATGCGCGAGGCCGGTGTCGAACTGGTCACCGACCTTCCCGGCGTCACCGATATCGCCGAAGTCACAGGTAGCGGGGTCGCAGACCGAAGGTGACGGTGGGGACCGATACCCTGTGCCGGTGCCGGATCTCCCCGAAGTCCCAGAATTGCTGCGAACCGCGGTGCACGCGCTGGGCGGTAAGGAGCGGCGCAACCAGCTGACGATGGCCTCGGCCGTCGCGCACAGCATCGACACCGGCGAACACCTCGCCGTGCAGGCCGGCACGGGTACCGGCAAGTCGCTGGCCTATCTCGTGCCGAGCATCCGCTACGCGGTGAAGACGGGCCGCACCGTGGTGGTCTCCACCGCGACCATCGCCTTGCAGCGGCAGCTCGTCGAGCGCGACCTGCCGCGACTCGCCGACGCCCTCGCCGGTTCGCTCGGCCGTCGCCCGCGTTTCGCGATCCTCAAGGGCCGCGGAAACTACCTGTGCCTGAACAAGATCCATACCGGACTCGCCGAGGAGACGCCCGACGCCGAACTGTTCGACGCGTTCGCCCTCTCGCGCATCGGCCGCGAGGTGCGGCGGGTGACGGAGTGGTCGTCCACCACCGAGACCGGCGACCGCGACGACCTGTCCCCCGGTGTCTCCGATCAGGCGTGGCGTCAGCTGTCCGTCACCGCGCGCGAGTGCCTCGGCAAGTCGCGGTGCCCGGTGGGAGAAGACTGCTTCGCCGAGATCGCGCGCGCCGAGGCCGCGCAGGTCGACGTGGTCGTCACCAACCACGCGCTGCTCGCCATCGATGCGATCACCGGCATCTCGATCCTGCCCGAGCACGATGTCGTGGTCGTCGACGAGGCGCACGAACTCGTCGATCGGATCACGAACGTCGCCACGGCCGAGTTGTCGCCGGGCACGGTGTCGGCGGCCGCGCGGCGCTGCGTCAAGCTCGTCGAGGACGAGGAGATCGACCGGCTCGACGGTGCCGCCGAGAACTGGGAGTCGTTCCTCGAAGAACTGCCGGCGGGTCGCTGGGACGAGCTGCCCGAGGGCGCCGCGGCCGCGCTGGCCTCGATCCGCGATGCCGCCTGGGCCGTGCACACGGCGATCGGACCGGCCAAGCCCGGCACCGATCCCGAGGTCGCCGCGGCCCGCAGTCAGGCGCTCGCGGAGATCGACGAGGTGCACGACTGCGCGGTCCGGGTGCTCACGACCTTCGAGCAGCGCGATCCGTCCCAGCGACCCGACGTCGTGTGGCTCGCCGCCGACGAGTTCCGCGGCAACGTGCGCCGCACCGTGCGGGTCGCGCCGTTGTCGGTCGGAGGTTTGTTGCGCAGCCGGTTGTTCGGTGAATCCACGGTCGTCCTCACCTCCGCGACCCTCACGGTCGGTGGGTCGTTCGACGGCCTCGCGGTCAACTGGGGTCTGCCGCCGCAGTCGCCGGCCCGCAGCGACACCACCTCTGCCTCGGGCGCCGAACCCCCCTCCGACAAGGGCGATCTCGCGTGGAACGGGATCGACGTGGGTTCGCCCTTCGATCACGCGAAGGCGGGCATCCTCTACATCGCCAAGCATCTGACGCCACCCGGCCGCGACGGTCTGCCGCCCTCGCATCTCGACGAGATCGCCGAACTCGTCACCGCCGCCGAGGGGCGCACGCTCGGGTTGTTCTCCTCGATGCGCGCCGCGAAGGCCGCCACCGAGGCGCTGCGCGAGCGTCTCGACACGCCGATCCTGTGCCAGGGCGACGACGCGACCGGCGCGCTGGTCGAGAAGTTCGCAGCGGACGAGGCGACGAGCCTGTTCGGCACCCTGTCGCTGTGGCAGGGCGTCGACGTTCCGGGCCCGTCGCTGTCGCTGGTGATCATCGACCGGATTCCGTTCCCCCGCCCCGACGATCCGCTGCTGGTCGCCCGGCAGCGCGCCGTGGAGGCTCGCGGCGGCAACGGGTTCATGGCGGTCGCCGCCAATCACGCCGCTCTGCTGTTGGCGCAGGGTGTCGGGCGACTGTTGCGCAGCACCGACGACCGGGGCGTGGTGGCGGTGCTCGACTCGCGTCTGGCGACCGCGCGGTACGGCGGTTATCTGCGTGCGTCGCTGCCGCCGTTCTGGGAGACGGCCGATCCGGCGGTGGTCCGCCGGGCACTCACGCGTCTGCGCGGCTGAGCACCCGGCGGGTCCGGTCTCCTACGGGAGCGCGACCATGCCGAGTTCGGCGGGCGAGGCGAGCAGGCCGTGCCTGGGCAGCACGCGCACCGTGTAGCCGACGGCGCCGGCAAGGGGCAGCGGCACCGTCGCGGTGAACTCCTCCCCCAGCGGGTCGGTGCCGATGTGTTCCATCGGCACGGTGACGGGGTCGCCGATCGTGTCGTCGGAGCCTACGCGCCCGACCACGGCCTGCACCTCGACATCTTCCGGGGTCAGGTCGCCGAGCTGGACGTGCGCGGTCAGCCCCAGCGGCAGACCGATCTGCGGCACGTCCGGAATCGGCGTCGAATCGACCTGCGCGACACGCACTCCCGGCCACGCCGCCTCGATACGGTGCCGGTAATCGGCCAGCGCCCGCGCACCCGCGTAGTCGTCGGCGGTGACCTTCGCGGCCGCCGCGGCCGCGGGGATGTAGTAGTCGACGGCATAGTCGCGCACCATGCGCGAGGCGAGCACCTTCGGACCGAGATTCTCGAGCGTGTGGCGCACCATCTCGATCCAGCGGGCCGGCACACCGTCGGGGTCGCGGTCGTAGAAGCGCGGCAGCACCGAGCGTTCGAGCAACTCGTACAGGGCGGCGGCCTCGAGGTCGTCGCGGCGGGTGTCGTCGACGCCGTCGGCGGTGGGGATGGCCCAGCCGTTCTCGCCGTCGAACATCTCGTCCCACCATCCGTCGCGGATGGACAGGTTGAGACCGCCGTTGAGGGCCGACTTCATGCCCGATGTGCCGCACGCCTCGAGCGGGCGCAGCGGGTTGTTCAGCCACACATCGCAACCCCAGTACAGATAGCGGGCCATCGACATGTCGTAGTTGGGCAGGAAGACGATGCGGTGCCGTACGTCGTACTCGTCGGCGAACCGCACGACCTGCTGGATGAGCGCCTTGCCGCCGTCGTCGGCGGGGTGGCTCTTGCCGGCGACGACGAGCTGCACGGGCCGTTCGTCGTCGAGCAGCAGCGCGCGCAGCCGCTCGGGATCGCGCAGCATCAGGGTGAGGCGCTTGTAGGTGGGCACGCGCCGCGCGAACCCGACGGTGAGCACGTTCGGGTCGAAGACCGACTCGATCCAGCCCAGTTCGGCCTCGGTGGCGCCGCGTTCGAGCCACGACTCGCGCAGCCGGCGACGCACCTCGGCGACGAGCTGGGCGCGCAGCGTGTTGCGGGTCGACCACAGTTCCTTGCGGTCGATGGTCTGGAGCAGTTCCCAGCCGCGGGCCTCCTCGACCCGGTCGGGTCCGGCGAGGCGGTTGGCGAGCGCGATCCATTCGCGCGCGGCCCAGGTGGGGGCGTGCACACCGTTGGTGACCGAGCCGATGGGCACCTCGGCGGCGTCGAATCCGGGCCACAGTCCTTCGAACATGCCGCGGCTGACCTCGCCGTGCAGCTTCGACACACCGTTGCAGCGCTGGCCGAGGCGCAGACCGAGATGGGCCATGTTGAACACGTTCGGGTTGCTCTCGCGTCCGAGCGCGAGGATGCGGTCGACGGTGAGGCCGGGCAACAGTGCCGACTCGTTCTCGCCGTTGGTGCCCGAGAAGTAGTGGCGCACGAGATCGATCGGGAAGCGGTCGATACCCGCGGGCACGGGGGTGTGGGTGGTGAAGACCGTGCCGGCCCGCACGGCGGCGAGCGCTTCGTCGAAGTCGAGTCCGGCGCCGGTGACGAGTTCGCGGATGCGTTCGGCGCCGAGGAAGCCCGCGTGTCCCTCGTTCATGTGGAAGACATCGGGGTCGGGCAGGCCGTGGATGCGCGTGTAGGCGCGCACCGCGCGGACACCGCCGACGCCGGCGAGGATCTCCTGCTTGATGCGGTGGTCCTGGTCGCCGCCGTAGAGGCGGTCGGTGACCCCGCACAGCTCCTCATCGTTGGACGGGATGTCGGAGTCGAGCAGCAGCAGCGGGACGCGCCCGACCTGGGCGATCCAGATCCGCGCGTCGAGTGTGCGCCCGCCCGGCACGGCGACCTGCACGAGCGCGGCGGTGCCGTCGCCCTCGGTGAGCAGTCGCAGCGGCAGGCCCTGCGGGTCGTAGGAGGGGTAGTGCTCCATCTGCCAGCCGTCGGCGCTGAGCGACTGCCGGAAGTAGCCGGAGCGGTAGAGCAGGCCGACGCCGATGAGCGGCAGGCCGAGATCGGAGGCGGCCTTGAGGTGGTCGCCGGCGAGGATGCCGAGGCCGCCGGAGTAGTTCGGCAGCACCTCGGTGACACCGAACTCCATGGAGAAGTAGGCAATGCCGGCGGGCAGTGTCGTGCCGCGCTCCTGCTGTTCCTGGAACCAGCGGGGGCGGGTGAGGTAGTGCTCGAGGTCGGCGGCGGCGGCGTCGAGCCGGGCGAGGAAGTCGCCGTCCTCGGCGAGCGCATCGAGTCGGGCCGGCGGCACCTCGCCGAGCAGCCGGACGGGGTCGTTGCTGCACCGGCGCCACAGGTCCGGGTCGACCGATTCGAACAGGTCCTGGGTCTGCGGGTGCCACGACCATCTGAGGTTGGCCGTCAGGGCTCCCAGCGCAGCCAGCCGCTCGGGAAGATGGGCTCGTACGGTGAACCGGCGCAGTGCTTTCACGGGGTGCACACTACCGACCGACCGCGCTTCGTGACGGCCGGGCGGCGGATCTCACGTGCCCGGATCCACGCCGGTCGCGGACGGGATCGCTCGGCACACGGAGAGGCCCCGCGGCGTGCACACCGCGGGACCTTCTCTCCTGTGGCCGACCCCCCGTCGGCCGGTGGACTCAGAGTCCGCCGAGGAGCAGGTGCAGCAAGTCTCCGACGACTCCGATCAGACCGGCGACCAGACCCATGTGTTCTTCCCTTCGTCGTGCCTCCGGGGAGGCTGTTGTTGTCTTGCAGAACAAACAGTAGGGAGCGGGGTGTTGCAGTCCGGTCAATTGAAGTGAACGCTGAGTTACAGATACTTTCGGTGCTGCAGAGGGGATCCTTCGCGGGTCCCGCCGCATGCACAGCCCCGCGGCGCGACCTCCATTACGGTGGTTCGAGACACGGTCGTTGCCCCCATCGGCCCTGCTCGTCCACTCGGACCCGCACGGAACGGAGCTAGCGTGACAGGTCGGCTCGCCATCGACGACGTACAACCCTCAATCGACGGAGGGCGTTATCCGACGAAGGCGGTCGTCGGGGAGGTGGTGCCGGTCTCCGCCGTCGTGTGGCGCGAGGGCCACGACGCGATCGCCGCGACGCTCGCCGTCCGAGGACCGGCCGACGACCCCGAATCCGCCGGCAGACTGGTGCGGATCCCGATGGTTCCGGGCACCGAACCCGACACCTTCCACGCCACCTTCTCCCCCACGAGCGTCGGGGCGTGGACCTACCGGGTCGAGGCGTGGAGCGACCCGGTGGCGACCTGGCGGCACGCGGTCACCGCGAAGACCGACGCCGGGCAGGACGCCACCGAACTCGCGAACGATCTCGAGGTCGGCGCACGGATCTTCGAGAAGGCCGCCAAGGGCGCACCGCGCGGCAACCGCCCCGCTCTGCTCGCGGTCGCTGCGTCCCTGCGGTCCGACCGACCGCTGGCCGAGCGCATCGCTCCGGCCTTCTCCCCCGACATCACCGAGATCCTCCGCGCCCATCCCCTCCGCGAGCTGGTCACCCGCGGAAAGGCGTTCACGGCGTTCGTCGATCGTCGCCGCGCACTGTTCGGCTCCTGGTACGAGTTCTTCCCCCGGTCCACCGGAGGCTGGCACGAGGACGGAACCCCGCGGCACGGCACCTTCGCCACCGCCGCTGCCGATCTCCCACGCATCGCGACGATGGGATTCGACGTCGTCTACCTCCCCCCGATCCATCCGATCGGCAAGGTCAACCGCAAGGGGCCGAACAACACCCTCGTCGCCGGCCCGGACGACGTCGGGTCGCCCTGGGCGATCGGCTCCGACGAGGGCGGTCACGACGCCATCCACCCCGAACTCGGCACCGAGCAGGACTTCCGCGATTTCGTCGCCCGAGCGAAGGAACTCGAGCTCGAGGTCGCCCTCGATCTCGCCCTGCAGTGCGCCCCCGACCACCCGTGGGCCCGGGAGCATCCGGAATGGTTCACCGTGCTGCCCGACGGCACGATCGCATACGCGGAGAACCCGCCGAAGAAGTACCAGGACATCTATCCGATCAACTTCGACGACGACCCCGAGGGCATCTACGCCGAGGTCCTGCGTGTGGTCCGGCACTGGATCCGGTTGGGCGTCGACATCTTCCGCGTCGACAATCCGCACACCAAGCCCCCGAACTTCTGGGAACAGCTCATCGCCGAGATCAAGCGCACCGATCCCGACGTGCTGTTCCTGTCGGAAGCGTTCACCCGGCCCGCCCGCATGTACGGGCTCGCACGACGTGGATTCACGCAGTCGTACACGTATTTCACGTGGCGGGTCGCGAAATGGGAGCTCACCGAGTTCGGTACCGAGATCGCCGCGAAGGCCGACGAGGCCAGGCCGAACCTGTTCGTAAACACCCCCGACATCCTGCACGAGACGCTGCAGCACGGCGGGCCGGGCATGTTCGCGCTGCGCGCGGCACTCGCCGCCACCCTGGCTCCCTCGTGGGGCGTGTACTCGGGGTACGAACTGTTCGAGCACCTCGCGGTGCGGCCGGGCAGCGAGGAGTACCTCGACTCGGAGAAATACCAGTTGCGGCCGCGTCGCTACGACGAGGCCCGCCGGCGCGGCGAGTCGCTCGAACCGTGGCTGACCACCCTCAACCGCATCCGGCGCGCCCACCCGGCATTGCAGCAACTGCGCAACATCACCTTCCACCACGTCGACAACGACGCGCTGATCGCCTACTCGAAGTTCGATCCGTCCACCGGGGACTGCGTGCTCACGGTGATCAACCTCAACCCCTACGGGGCCGAACAGGGCACGGTCTGGCTCGACATGCCGGCGATCGGACACGACTGGCACGACCACTTCCCCGTTTACGACGAGGTGAGTGGGGAACAGTATTCGTGGGGACAGGCCAACTACGTGCGCCTCGAGCCGTGGCGGGCGGTGGCGCACATCCTGGTCCTGCCCCCGATCGGCATCCCCACCCGCACAACGCTCGCCTACAGGAGGCAGTCGTGACCGTGCCGCCCCAGACGCCGGGCGCCGATGTTCCGCGCCGACGCCACAGCCCGCGACCGGAGGACCTCGACCTGCTCGCCGCCGGTGAGCACCACGATCCGCACGCGGTGCTCGGGGCCCATCCGCATCCGGAGGGGACGGTCATCCGGGCACTGCGCCCCGGGGCCGAGAAGGTCGCCGCGCGGATCGGTGGTCGCGACCATCCGCTCGAACCCGTGGGCGAGGACGTCTTCAGCGCCCTGATCCCGGTCTTCGATCTCGCCGACTACCGGCTCGTGGTGACCTACCCGTTCGATCACGTCGAGGTCGTCGCGGACGGTTACCGCTTCATGCCGACGTTGGGCGAACTCGACCGTCACCTGCTGAGCGAGGGCCGGCACGAACGGCTGTGGGAGGTGCTCGGCGCCCACCCGCGGACCTACGAGACCCCGGACGGCCCGGTGACGGGCACGTCCTTCGCCGTGTGGGCACCGGGCGCACGCGGGGTCACCGTCACCGGCGACTTCGACGGCTGGGGTGGACGCACCACCCCGATGCGGGTGCTCGGCTCGAGCGGTGTCTGGGAGGTCTTCGTCCCCGGCGTCGAACCGGGCGCGCTGTACAAGTACCGGGTGCACGGTCGCGACGGATCCGTCCGCGACAAGGCCGACCCGATGGCGTTCGCCACCGAGGTGCCGCCCGCGACCGCGTCGAAGGTCACCGAGAGTCGCTACACCTGGAACGACGACGACTGGGTCGCGACCCGCGAGAAGGCGCAGCCCTGGCAGGAACCGATGGCGGTCTACGAGGTGCACCTCGGTTCGTGGCGCCCGGGCCTGAACTACGTCGAACTCGCCGATCAGCTGGCCGAGTACATCCTCGAAACCGGATTCACGCACGTCGAGCTGCTGCCGGTCTCGGAGCACCCCTTCGGCGGATCGTGGGGCTACCAGGTCACCTCCTACTACGCTCCCACCTCCCGGTTCGGCACTCCCGACGAGTTCCGCGCGTTCGTCGACCGTCTCCACGCCGCCGGGATCGGCGTGATCATGGACTGGGTGCCCGCCCACTTCCCGAAGGACGAGTGGGCGCTCGCGCGCTTCGACGGCAGCCCCCAGTACGAACATCCCGATCCGCGCCGCGGTGAGCAGCTGGACTGGGGCACCTACGTCTTCGACTACGGCCGCCCCGAGGTGCGGAACTTCCTCGTCGCCAACGCCCTCTACTGGATCGAGGAGTTCCACATCGACGGTCTGCGCGTCGACGCCGTGGCCTCGATGCTGTATCTCGACTACTCGCGTCCCGAGGGCGGCTGGACACCGAACATCTACGGCGGGCGCGAGAACCTCGAGGCCGTCGCGTTCCTCCAGGAACTCAACGCCACCGTCCACAAGCACTATCCGGGGATCGTGACGGTCGCGGAGGAATCGACCTCCTGGCCGGGCGTGACCCGCTCGACGAACGTCGGCGGGCTCGGGTTCAGCATGAAGTGGAACATGGGCTGGATGCACGACACCCTCGGCTATCTCGGCCGCGATCCCGTGCACCGCACCTATCACCACCACGAGATCACGTTCTCGCTCGTGTACGCGTGGAGCGAGAACTTCGTGCTCCCCATCAGCCACGACGAGGTCGTCCACGGCAAGGGCACGCTGTGGACGCGACTGCCGGGCGACGACGCCACACGCGCCGCCGGCCTGCGGTCGATGCTCGCCTACATGTGGGCCCATCCCGGCAAGCAGCTGCTGTTCATGGGCCAGGAGTTCGGGCAGGTCGCCGAGTGGTCCGAGGAACGCGGCCTCGACTGGTGGCAGCTCGACGAACCGCTCCACGCCGGTATCCACCGGCTGGTGTGCGATCTCAACGGCATCTACCGCTCGCACCCGGCGCTCTACACGCTCGACACCACGCCCGGCGGATACTCGTGGATCGACGCCAACGATGCGCACAACAACGTCCTGTCGTTCCTGCGCTACGGCAGCGACGGCTCGGTGCTCGCGTGCCTGCACAACTTTTCGGGCACGACCTACGGCGACTATCGTGTCGGATTGCCCGAACCGGGCACGTGGGAGGAAGTCCTCAACACGGACGCGACCGCCTACCAGGGCAACGGAGCGGGCAACTTCGGGGCCGTGGAGGCGGACGAACATTCGTGGCACGGGCGTCCCGCCTCGGCTCGGGTGACCTTGCCTGCGCACGGCGCCATCTGGTTGTCGTTGCGGAGGTGACGCTGCCCGACGACAGGAGCACAACGACATGCGACGGACGCACCGGTTCGCGCGACTGGTGGTGCCCGCACTGACCGTCGTCCTGCTGGCGGGATGCGCCCAGCGGATCGAAGGAACGGCGGTGTCGATCTACGACAACCCCTTCACCGTGGCGGGGCTGCCCGTCACCTCCGGGGCGTCGGGTCCGCGCAGCGGGGTGCCCGATGCGGACATCGAGATCGAGAACACCGACGGCGGTCCCGTCGACGTCCTGGCCGGCAACGCGATCGCCGACATCGAGGAGTACTGGCGTCAGGAGTTCGCGTCGGTCGCCCGGGGCACCTTCCGCCCGGTCGAGACGATCGTGTCGTGGGATCCGTCCGAGCGACGGGGCCCACGTTTCTGCGGCAAACCCACCTACGACTTCATCAACGCGGCCTACTGCAGCGGCGGCGACGAGATCGGATGGGACCGCACCTACCTCATGCCGCAGCTCATCGACAGCTTCGGACCGATGGCCGCGGTGACGGTCCTCGCCCACGAGTACGGGCACGCCGTCCAGCACACGGCGGGGCTGGTCGCCGAGGACGACCCCGGCATCGTGTTCGAGCAGCAGGCCGACTGTTTCGCCGGTGCGTTCATGCGGCACGTCGCGGAGGGCCGGTCGACGCACTTCCGGCTCGACACCTCCGACGGGCTGAACAACGTGCTCGCGTCGATGGTGCTCTTCCGCGACGCCGATCCGAACGACCCCGACTCGATCCACGGCTCGGCCTTCGAACGCGTGACGGCCGTGCAGATCGGATTCACCGACGGGGCCGGCTCGTGTGCACGCATCGACGCCGCCGAGATCGAGTCGCGCCGCGCCGACCTGCCGCAGTACTACAACTCCGCAGACGACGGCGAACTGCCGGTCACCGACGAGTCGGTCGAGGCGATCTTCGAGTCGTTCCACCAGGTCTTCGACCTGGACGCCCTGCCGCAACTCGATCTGTCGGGCGCCGACCTCGGGTGCTCGGACGCCCGGGCCACCTCACCGGTGTCGTACTGCCCCGCGACGAACACCGTGGGCGTCGACATGGAGGCACTGAGCGAGCGCGGTACGGCCGCCCCGCCGGGAAGCGGCTTCGATCCCGGTGTCCGCGGCGACTACAACGCCTACGTGCTCGTCGCCTCCCGCTACGCCCTCGCGGTGCAGAAAGAGGCCGGGCAGTCGCTCACCGAGCCGCGCACGGCCCTGCGGGCGGCCTGCCTGTCGGGCGTGATCAGTGCCGCGCTGAGCCCGGACAGCACCCTCGCCTCGAACGTCGACCCGAGCCAGGTGCTGGTATGGCTGTCCCCCGGCGACCTCGACGAAGCGGTCTCGGGCCTGCTCACCGACGGTCTGGCCGCGAGCGACGTCAACGGCAACACGGTGCCGAGCGGATTCGCCCGGGTGGATGCCTTCCGCACCGGCGTCCTCGGCGGCGAGGCCGCCTGCACCGGCCGTTACCGCTGAAACGACACGGGCCGCCCACCACGAGTGGTGAGCGGCCGGTCCGGCGGATCGGTACGGATCAGTAGAGGGCCATCGCGAGCTTGCGGCGCGACGACACCACGACCGGATCCGCGGCGTCGAACAGTTCGAACAGTTCGAGGAGCCGGGTACGTGCTGCGGTGCGTTCGTCCCCGGCGCTGCGACGCACGAACTCGATGAGGCGACCGAAGGCCGCCTCCGGCTGCTGCGCGAACAGTTCGGCGTCGGCCGCCGTGAACTGGGCTTCGAGGTCGTTCGGAGCGGCATCGGCGCGCTCGATCGCATCCTCGGGAACCGTGCTCGCGCGGGCCAGGAAACGCACCTGCCGCAGCGCGGCCTGCGCCTCGGTGTTGTTCGGCTCGGAGTTCAGGACGAGCTGGTAGGCCGCCTCGGCGCCCTCGAAGTCGCCGTTCTCGAGTGCCTGCTCCGCAGCCTCGAAACGCGGGTCGGCGGGCTGTTCCTCCGGCTCGGCGCCGGGCGGGCCCGACAGCTTGCCTGCGACGGCGTTCCGGATGGCGTCGAGCCACTGACGCAGCGCGGGCTCGGGCTGCACGCCCTGGAAGTCGGCGAGCGGCTGGCCGGCCGCGATCGCGACGACCGTGGGCACCGACTGGACGCCGAAGGCCTGGGCGATCCGCGGGTTCGCGTCGACGTCGACCTTCGCGAGGACCCACGCACCGTTTGCCTCGTTCGCGAGCTTCTCGAGAACGGGTGAGAGCTGCTTGCACGGTTCGCACCAGGTCGCCCACAAGTCGACGATCACGGGCACCTGCATCGACCGCTGCAGCACCTCGGTCTCGAACGTCGCTTCGGTGACGTCCACGATCGGGGCGATGGCACCGGGTGCGGCGCCGTCGCCACCGGACGGAGGCGGAGGCGGAGGCGCGGAGGCCCTCTCCTTGAGCGGTGAGAGATCCACCGCGCCGGACATCGCCGCGGCGACGGCGGCAGAACGTGCTGGACGGGAACCGGGTCGAGTCACGTCCACCAGTTTGTCACGAGTGGTCCGAATCGTGCTGCGCGGACCGGGGGACGTCGCCGTGAGGTCAGACGGTCGCGGTGGCGTCCTCGCGGGTCGCCGGAGCGGACAGCTCTCCGAGGCGACCGGTACGCACGGCCCAGCGCTCGAAGACGATCGTGCCGAACGGGGGCACGCTCGAGACGAGGGCGAGGAAGGTCGTCTTGAGATCCCACTTCAACGACAACGCCGTGAGGAGCGCGATGAGCACGAACGGGATGAAGCCGGCCACGCCGTGCACCATGCCCGGGATCGCGATGGCCTCTTCGTAGCCGAGCACCCACTTGAAGAACATGGCGATCAGGAGGGCGAGCCAGGTCACCGCTTCCCAGATCGCGATCAGCCGGAATCGTTTCGCGGGCGTGGACACGTCGAGGATGTTGGTCATGCGGCCATTGTGCCGAAAGGCCTACGACACGCCGTAGTTCAGTGAGAGACATCACGGCCCCGGCATGATTGCGCCGGGGCCGTGATCATGCTCTCGGGAAGAGGGTCAGTTCTTGGGCACCCGCACGATGAGCGCGTCGCCTTGGCCACCACCACCGCACAGAGCGGCAGCGCCGACACCACCACCGCGGCGCTTCAGCTCGAGCGCCAGGTGCAGCACGATGCGCGCACCCGACATGCCGAGCGGATGGCCGAGCGCGATCGCACCACCGTTGACGTTCACCTTCGCCGGATCGATGCCCAGCTCACGGGCCGAGACGATGCCGACGGCGGCGAACGCCTCGTTGATCTCGACGAGGTCGAGCTCGGTCGGGTCGAGGCCCTCACGCTCGCAGGCCTGGGCGATCGCCCGTGCCGGCTGCGACTGCAGGGCCGAGTCCGGTCCGGCGACGACGCCGTGACGGCCGATCTCGGCGATCCAGCTCAGCCCGAGCTCGGTGGCCTTGGCCTTGCTCATCACGACGACCGCGGCGGCACCGTCGGAGATCTGCGAGGCCGACCCGGCGGTGACGGTGCCGTCCTTCGCAAAAGCCGGACGCAGCGAGCCGAGCGACTCGGCGGTGGTCTCCGGGCGGATGCCCTCGTCGGCGGCGAAGACGATCGGGTCGCCCTTGCGCTGCGGGATCGACACCGGCACGACCTCGTCCTCGAACAGGCCGTCCTTCCAGGCACGAGCGGCGTTCTGGTGCGAGGCGGCGGCGAAGGCGTCCTGCTCGGCGCGGGAGACGAAGCGCTCGCCGGAGTTGGCCGACTCGGTGAGGTTACCCATCGCCTGGTCGGTGAAGATGTCGTGCAGGCCGTCGTAGGCCATGTGGTCGCGCAGGGTCACATCGCCGTACTTGAAGCCGGCGCGGGACCCCTCGAGCAGGTGCGGGGCCTGGCTCATCGACTCCTGGCCACCGGCGACGACGACGTCGAACTCGCCCGCGCGGATCAGCTGGTCGGCCATCGCGATCGCGTTGATGCCCGACAGACACACCTTGTTGATCGTCAGCGCCGGGACGTCCATCGGGATGCCGGCGGCGACGGCCGCCTGACGGGCCGGGATCTGGCCGGCGCCGGCGGTGAGCACCTGACCCATGATGACGTATTCGACCTGCTCGGGAGCCACACCGGCGCGCTCGAGTGCGCCCTTGATCGCCACGCCACCGAGATCCGATCCGGAGAAATCCTTGAGCGAACCCTGCAGGCGCCCCATGGGCGTCCGGGCTCCGGCGACGATGACAGAACTGCTCACGGGACATTCCTCCGAAAGATCGGGATGTGATCGGAAAACTCCACTCGGATATTCACCTGAATCCCGATAGGAGTGCACTCAACGGTACCGCTACCGTCTAGAGCATGACCGAGACCTCTCCCACATCCACTCCGGCGGCGTCCGTTCTCGCTTCCGGACTCGTCACCGCCATCGATCACGTCGGCATCGCAGTGCCCGACCTCGATGCCGCTCTCACCTGGTACGCCGAGAACCTCGGCCTCGTGTCCACCCACGAGGAAGTCAACGAGGAGCAGGGCGTGCGCGAGGCGATGCTGGCCGTTCCGGGGACCCCCGAAGGGTCCACCATGATCCAGTTGCTCGCCCCGCTGAACGAGAACTCCACGATCGCGAAGTTCATCGACCGCAATGGTCCGGGCCTGCAGCAGCTCGCCTACCGCGTCTCCGACATCGATGCCGTCTCCACGGCGTTGCGCGAGCGCGGCGTCCGGCTGCTGTACGACGCACCCCGTCGCGGCACCGCCGATTCGCGCATCAACTTCCTGCATCCGAAGGACGCGGGCGGCGTCCTCGTCGAGCTCGTCGAGCCGGCGGCACATCCTGCTCACTGACGGCCGTTCCGGTGCGCTCCCGAAGACGGATGGGGCGGGAGCGCATCCGGGTCGTACCCGCAGGGACCGGGTAGATTGTCTCCATGGTCTTCGATCGTGATCGCGCACCCAGCCACCTGCCGTTCTCCATCGTGCGGAAGGGATTCGACCGCGACGAGGTGACCAATTACTTCGCCCGGTTCGAGGCCGAGCTGCGCGTGACCGCCACCGACCGCGACGCCGCTGCCGCGCAGGCCCGCGATCTGGCCCGTCAGCTCGAGAACGCCCGCAACGAGATCGACGAACTCCGCAAGGACGTCGACCGTCTGTCGGTGCCGCCCACCACCGCCGAGGGCATGAGCGACCGCATCTCGCGGATGCTGCGTCTCGCCTCCGACGAGGCCTCCGAGCTGCGTGCCCGCGCCGAGGCCGACGCCGCCGAGATGATCTCGCTGGCGGAGCAGGAAGGCATCCGCCTCCGGGGCGACTACGAGAAGAAGCTCGCCGAACTCGAGGACACCCGCATCGCCTTCGCGGCCGAGCACGAGCGGACGATGACCGCGGCCCGCGCCGAGGCCGAGCGGATCGTGGCCGCTGCCCGTGCGGAAGCCGAGCGACTCGACGCCGAGGCCGAGGCCAAGCGCGAGCAGGTGCAGCAGGACTTCGAGATCACAATGGCCGAGCGCCGCACGAAGCTGCTCGGAGCCCTCGACGAACTCGAACGGACGAGCAAGGCCGAGGCCGAACGCCGTGTCGAGGAGGCCACGCAGGAAGCCGAACGACGGCTCACCCGCGCCACCGAACAGTCCGAGCGGAAGGTCGCCAACGCGCGCGACCTCACAGAGGAACTCCGCGTGCTGCGCGGACGCATCCTCGGCCAGCTCGACGCCGTTCGCGAGCAGCTCGACGACGTCCCCACCCTCCTCGCGGCGATCAACCGCGAAGGCGAACTGCTCGACCGGGAGATCTCCCTCGACGAGCCCCGCACGACCGTCCTCGGCACGGCGCGCGACGAGCAGGGCAGCGACAAGCAAGGCGGCGACAAACACGGCAGCGACGAGAAGGGCTCGGACGACGAGAGCCCGACGGAGCCGGCACCCACCGAGGCCGACGCGAAGGCGGACAAGACCGCGCCGCTGCCGCAGACCGACAAGACCACGCCCATGCCGCAGGCCGACCGGACGGTGCGGATCCCGAAGAGCGATGCCCCCGGCTCCGCATCCGGCTCGAACTCGGCCGCGCAGCCGAACACCGGCGGACAGGGCTCGCAGTCCACGCCGCGCACGCCGAACGCCTCGGCACCGCATCGCTCACCCTCGGTCGGTTCCGGGGTGCAGGGTCGCTCCCCCGCCGTGGCCAGCAAGGTCCGCAACTGACGGTCGCCGACCCTCGGGCTTGACCTTCGAGTCGGTCGAAGCTCCATGATGGGCCGGTGACCGACCCGGAGATGATGTCGATCGGCGTGTTCGCCGAACTCGTCGGACTGACCGCGAGCGCATTGCGGTTCTACGACGACGCGGGCCTGCTGCGCCCCGCGCAGGTCGATCCGTCGACGGGATACCGGTTCTACAGCCGATCCCAGGTCTCCCGCGCCTGCCGACTGCGGCAGTTGCGGGAGATCGGGATGCCGCTGCCCGCCATCGGCGAGTTCTTCGCCGCCGACGCGGACGAGGCAGTGAGGTTGCTCGATGAGCACGTCGCCGGGACGACCACGGAGGCCGAGAGGCTCCGACGGGCCGCCGAGACACTCGGTGCGTCCCTGCGGACCGAATCACGTCGCGCGATCTGCACGGTGCCCGGGCCCGTCCTCGCCGGTGCCGTCGATCAGGTCTCGGCCTCCACCGGTCACGACCCCGACATCCCGGTGCTGAACGGCGTGCACATGGAAGCCGAGTCCGGCTGCGTGAGGTTGACCGCCACCGACCGGTACCGGCTCGCCACCCGGACGCTCGTGCCCACCGATCCGACCTGCCCGTCCTGGGCCGGCACGCTCTCCGGCGACGACCTGCGGGTTGCGACGTCCCGGCTCCGACGCAGTCCGTCGGTGACCGTCGAGGCGGACGAGCGGGCGGTCACCTTCCGCACCTCCAGCGGCGACGTCCTCCATTGCCGTCTGCTTCTCGAGCCGTTCCCCGACCACCACCTCCTCCTGGAATCTCTCCCCGCGGTGACGCAGCGGGTCACCCTCTGCAAACGCCGCGTGGTGACGGTGCTCGAACAGCGAGCACCGGAGACGGTCGGCCTACGGACCTCCCCCGACGGGCCGGTCCTGGTGTTCCCCGACGGGGACGAGGCGCCGCTCGACGGTACGGCCACCGGACCGGAACTGACGATCTGGTTCGACCTGGTCACCGTGTATCCGGCATGGAGTCACGCGCTCGGCGACGACCTGATGCTCGACGTGCGCGGTACCGATCTGCCCGTCACCGTCCGGTCGGCCGACGACGGGGATCTCACCACGCTCGTCATGCCACGCAGCGCCCCCTGAAACACAGCGTTCTCCCAAACAGTGCCCCCGAGCTGCCGAATCCCTCGACAGGAGTCTCATGTCCGCCTCCCCCTCGACACCCGATCCCACGATGGACGCGATCAGCACAGCGGTCCTTCACGGCCGTGACGGCGACACCGAGTCGGCCCGGCACGACCTGCTGTCCCTCTGGGAGCGGATCGGTGCGGCGGGCGACGCATTCCACCGCTGCACGCTCGCGCACTACCTCGCCGACCTGTACGACGATCCCGCCGAGTCCCTGGTCTGGAATATCCGCGCCCTCGACGCTGCCGATGCCCTCACCGACGAGCGCGCACAGCGACACCACGACACCCTCCGGGTCGCAGGCTTCTATCCGAGCCTGCACCTGAACCTGGCCGACGACTTCCGACGACTCGGATCGTTCCGGGCGGCCGCGGAACATCTCGACCGCGCGCAGGACCACCTGTCCGCACTCCCCGACGATCCCTACGGCGACACCATCCGCACGGCCGTCCACGAGGTGCGTCGGGCGATCACCGACCGCGACACCGCACCGCGAGCGTCTGCGCCGGGCACCGCCCGCTGAGGGGTGCGCTCCGACCGGCGTGCAGCGACCGGTGCGTGGTGGCTAGGACCAGCGTCGGGTCGGTCGGCGCGTCCCGCGACCCGCCCAGCATCCGCTGTGCCAGTGCCGCCGGTCCTCCGCACCGCCGAGCGCATCGGCCGGCCAGGCGACGACATGGGGTGTTCCCGGCGCGATCTCGTGATCGCATCCCGGGCACCGGTACGGCTTGGTGGCACGCGAACCCGGCACGGTGCGCACGGTGAATCGTTCCCCGTCGGCCCCCGCGGGACCGCTCTCGGTGCGCACCGTCGCCCCGAAGTAGGTCGGGGATTCGTCGGCCGCCCCGCCGCGCTTGCGGCCGGTGCGGGATCTGTTGCGGCGCGGCACGATCAGAACAATCTGAACTCGGTGCTCTCGGTACCCCGCAGCGCCTCGTAGTCGAGCACGAGGCAGCGGATGCCGCGGTCCGTGGCCAGCGTCCGCGCCTGCGGCTTGATCTGCTGGGCCGCGAACACGCCACTGACGGGTGCGAGCAGCGGATCCCGGTTGAGCAGTTCGAGATAACGGGTGAGCTGCTCCACGCCGTCGATCTCGCCGCGACGCTTCACCTCCACGGCGACGGTCGCTCCGTCGGCATCACGGCACAACAGGTCCACAGGGCCGATCGCCGTGGGGTATTCGCGCCGGATGAGGGTGAAGCCCGTCCCGAGGGTCTCGACGTGCTCGGCGAGAAGTTCCTGCAGGTGCGCCTCGACTCCGTCCTTGATCAGACCGGGGTCGACACCGAGTTCGTGGCTCGAATCGTGATCGATCTCTTCGAGAGTGATGCGCAGCTGCTCACCCGCCTTGTTGGTGACCACCCACAGGGCCTCGGCGTCCTCGACGGACTCCTCCTCGAGCCAGCAGGGCGGGCTCATCCAGTTCAGGGGCTTGTAGGCACGGTCGTCGGCGTGGACACTCACCGAACCGTCGGATTTGACGAGAAGGAGACGTCGGGCCGTCGGCAGATGAGCCGTCAGGCGTCCGATGTAGTCCACACGGCAACGGGCAATCACAAGACGCACACAGCCACCCTAGAGGATCGACTCGACTAGTCTCGAACGACCATGCCCGCACGCAGTCACCGCACGGCCCCGCTCGGATCGGCGATCCTGGGAGAGCCTGCCGAACCGATCCGACGGCAACGCATCAGGATCCAGACCCTGTTGACGTTCTCGCTGATCGGCACGCATCTCGTCGGTGCTCTCATCGTGGCCGCTCTCATCAACGTCGTGATCCCGGGTCCGTCCGTCCTGACCTCCGACTTCATCGTCATCACGGCGATCCTCGCTCCGGTCTACGTGGTCTCGGCCGTCGTGGTCGGTTCGGTGCTCGGCACCCGGGCGACGCTCCGCAGGCTGCGGTGGGCGCTCGAGAACCGCCCGCCCAGTCCGCAGGAACAGCGGATCGCGTTGCGGATGCCCTGGCGCACCACCCTCCAGCAGGGAGCGCTGTGGTTCATCGGGTTGATCCTGTTCACCGTCGGGTTCGGGGTCGTCGACCCGCAGACGATCCCGAAGGTCGCGCTGACCATCACCCTGGCCGGCGTCACGGTGTGCGGATTCGCGTACATGTTCACCGATTTCGCGCTGCGCCCCATCGCGGCGCGTGCGCTCGAGGTCGGAACGCCTCGCCGCCCGCGACTGGCCGGCACCACCGGACGGGTGATGCTCGCCTGGGCCCTGGGTAGCGCTGTGCCCGTCGTCGGCCTGCTGTTCATCGCGGTGTTCAGCTTCATCCGTCCCGTCACGCCCACGCGACTGGCGATCACGATCCTCGCCATCGGCGGACTCGGTCTGCTCACCGGATCGCTGCTGATGTTCCTCACCATCCGGTCGACGATCGCGCCGATCGAATCGGTGCGCGCCGGGATGCAACGCATCGCGTCGGGCGACTTCGACACCGCGGTCGTCGTCTACGACGGAACCGAATTGGGGCAGTTGCAGACGGGATTCAATCGGATGGCCGAAGGCCTGCGCGAACGCGAGAAGCTGCGCGACGTGTTCGGCCGCCATGTCGGACGGGAGGTCGCGGCTGCGGCGCTGGCCAATCCCGGTGTCCTCGGCGGTGAGGAACGGGACGTCGCGGTGTTGTTCGTCGATATCGTCGGCTCCACCGCGTTGGCCGCGAGTCGCCCGCCGACCGAGGTGGTGGCGCTGCTCAACCGCTTCTTCGCGGTCGTCGTCGAAGAGGTGCACGCGGCCGAAGGATTCGTCAACAAGTTCGAGGGCGACGCGGCGCTCGCGATCTTCGGGGCACCGGTTGCCCTCGACAACGCCGCCGGTTCCGCGCTTTGCGCCGCGAGGAGGATGGCGCGACGCCTCGCCGACGAAGTGCCGGAGTGTCGCGCGGGTATCGGGGTCACGGCAGGTCGCGCGGTCGCCGGGAACATCGGCGCTCAGGAACGCTTCGAGTACACCGTGATCGGCGATCCGGTCAACGAAGCCGCAAGGCTGTCGGATCTCGCGAAGACCGTTCCGGGTTACGTCGCGGCGTCGGCCCGCACCGTGCAGCCGGCCCCGGAGGACGAACGCGCCCGGTGGGAGCTGGGCGAGGAGATCACCCTGCGCGGCCGTTCCGAGCCGACCCGGCTGGCGACCCCGCTCGCGGAGTGACTGCCGGGCTCACTCCCCTGCCAGCACCGCGTCGAGGAACTTGCGGGTGCGTTCCTCACTGGGACTGGTGAAGATGCGCTCGGGCGGCCCCTCCTCCACGATGCGACCCTGATCGAACATGAGCACACGATCGGAGACGTCGCGGGCGAAGTGCATCTCGTGCGTCACGATCAGCATCGTGATGTCGGTCGTCTCGGCGATCGTCCGCAGCACGTCCAGCACGTCGGCGACGAGTTCGGGGTCGAGGGCAGAGGTGACCTCGTCGAGCAGCAAAATCTCCGGATCCATCGCGAGGGCACGGGCGATCGCGACCCGCTGCTGCTGACCACCCGACAGTTGCGTGGGGTGGGCGGTCTCCTTGTCGGACAGACCGACCATCGCGAGCAATTCCCGCGCACGGTCGCGTGCCTCGGCCTTGCTGCGACCGAGGACGTGCACCGGAGCCTCGGTGAGGTTCTCCATCACGTTCATGTTGGGGAACAGGTTGAACTGCTGGAAGACCATGCCGATGTTGCGGCGCATCGTCCTCAGGTAGCGCTCGGAGGCCGGGACGAGGCGCGACCCCTTGCGTTCGTGGCTGAGCGGTTCGCCCTTGACCCACACCAGACCGTCGTCGATCTTCTCGAGGGTCATGAGCAGGCGCAGGATGGTCGTCTTGCCCGAACCGCTCGGACCGATCAACGTGACCCGTTCCCCCGGGGAGACGGTGAAGTCGAGATGGTCGAGGACTACGTGATCGCCGAATTTCTTGACCACGGAGTCGAATCGGATCATGGATCCGTCGGACGTGGCGGCGGACAGCGAGTCGCCGTCGGCACCGGCTTCCTTGTGCATCTCAATAGGCAAGGCGACGCTCCAATCGGCGGACGAGCAACGACGTCGGGTAGCTGGCGAGGAGAAAGATCAGGCCGGCCAGCGTGAGCGGTTCGAGGTACTGGAAGTTGCGCGCACCGAACTGCTGGGCCGCGGTCACCATCTCCACGACGGAGATCGTGAACAGGAACGGGGTGTCCTTGAACAGCGACACCGCATAGTTGCCCAGCGCAGGCACGACACGGCGCACGGCCTGCGGCAGGATCACCGCACGCCACGTACGCATCGGCGACAACGACAGAGCGCGGCACGCCTCCCATTGTCCCTTCGGAACCGCGTCGATGCCCGCCCGGTACACCTCGGCCATGTAGGTCGAGTAGTGGATCCCCAGTACCGCGATGCCGATCTGCAACGCACTGAACTGCGGGAGCAGGTAGTAGACGAACAGCAGCTGCACCACGAGCGGGGTGAGCCGGATGAACTGGACGACGGCGGACAACGCCGTCGCGAGGACCTTCGGCAGCGAGCGGCGGGCGACGGCCACCACCAACCCGAGCACCGCGGCCACCACGAATCCGAGGACCGTGGCCAGCAAGGTGATCCGGAATCCTTCGAGCAGTACCGGAAGCGCGTCGGCCGCGCGTTCCCAACTCCAGTCGACGGTCATGAGCGAGCTCCCACCGGCTGATCGAAGACCGGGGCGAGCCCGAAGATCTCACGCAGAGTGGGACCGGTCCCGAGTCGACTCTTGGCACGCACCTCGAGCGCATTCATCAGCAACGTCAGCAGATAGCCGAGCACGAAGTACAGCACCAACCCCACACCGAACGCGAAGATGGTGTCGCCGCTTCCTCTACGGAGCTGCTCGATCTGGAATGTGAGGTCCTGCAGGAGGATGTAACTCGCCAGTGCCGTTCCCTTGAGGAGCTGGATGAGCAGATTCGTCAGCGGCGGGATCATCTCGGCCCAGGCCTGCGGGAAGATCACTCGTCGCATGCGTTGCCAGTAGCCGAAATTCAGCGCTGTCGCCGCCTCGAGTTGCGGCTTCGGCACCGAGGCGATCGCACCGCGCACCACCTCCGCTCCGTAGGCGCCGTAGTTGAGCGACAGGGCGAGGATCCCGCACACGATCGATTCGAGCCGGAACCCGAACAAGGGCAGGACATAGAAGAACCAGAACAGCTGCACGAGAAGCGAAGTGCCGCGGAAGAACTCGATGAACACCCGAGCACTGCCGCGCAGGGCCAGGTTCTTCGCGCCCGCCGCCAGCCCGAGGGCCACGGCGAGCAGGAACGCGAAGACCGCACTCCCCACGGTCAATTCGACGGTGACGAGCAAACCGTCGAACAGTTGCGGAAGGGAGTTCCACAGCAGTTCGATCTTGGAACCGAAATCCATTACGACGCAGCCGAGATCAGGAAACGCCCTCGCAGAGCATCTCGGTCGTCAGCCCCGGATCGGGCATCTCCGCCTCCGTGAACCCGAACTCGCCGACGATCGACAGGTACTTCTGGGGGTCGGACGTGATCTTCGCGAGTTCCTCGTTGTAGGCGTCGCGCAGTTCGGTGTCCTCCTTGCGGAAGACCGTTCCGCCGGCGCCCACCTGAGGCACCCCGTCGATCTCCGCGACGAACGATTCGGTGACGTCGACGGGCGCACCCTCGTTGTTCTGCTTCATCCAGTTCAGGGAGATGCCCGTCAGCGCGAAGACGTCGGCGCGCCCGTTGACGACCGCGTCCATCCCGTCCTGGGGAGACGCCACCTGCATCGCGTCGATACCGAGGGCAGAGGCGTAGTCGGCTTCGATCGCGCCGGTCATGACCGCCATCCGGACGCCGCTCTCGGCGATCGACTGCATGTCGGCGAGTTGTTCCGGATTGCCCTGCGGGACCATGAGTGCGGTGGTGTAGTTGAACTCCGGCTCGCTGAACAGTGCCTGTTCGCAACGCTGCGGGAGGATCGACATGCCGGCGCTGACGACGTCGAATCGTCCGGCCTGCAGGCCTGGGATGAGCGCACCGAAGTCGGTGGCCACACCTTCGACGTTGTCGATGCCGAGGTTCTTGAAGATCTCGCGGTGCAGAGCGACGGTGGCGCCGGTGAGTTCGCCGTCCTGCATGAAGCTGTAGGGTGCCTCGCCGGCGAACCCGACGGTGACGGTGCCTTCCTGCTGGAGCCGTTCGAGGGTCGAGCCCTCGGTGTCGGTGTCGACGCTCGTACATCCTGTGACGGCCGCGCCGATGAGTCCCAGTCCCGCGATCACCACCGTGAACTTGCCGGCGGTACCCGTAGTCGATCGATTCGTCATCGTCTCGCCCCTCCTCGTCGTCGACGAGAACGCCCCCGACAGGCGCTCACACGCCGAACCCACACGAACCGTGCGATCGTGCATGAGCGGACGTTACCGACATAAGTAGGCATAGCCTGGAACAGAGCGTGTTTGTTACGAGGTCGTGATCCGTTGGGTGCCGGCGATCGGAGCGGGCGCACCGTACCCGAAATCCTTTTGGAGCGTAAGGACTTTCCCGTGGGGTGGGATCCTCCGACAGGTCTGAAGAGAACCCGGAAAACACGAAAGGGGACCCAAACGAGTGGGTCCCCTTTCGGAACGGGTGTTCGGCGGTGTCCTACTCTCCCACACCCTGTCGAGTGCAGTACCA
>NZ_JBKFBA010000017.1:104439-107337 GCF_053345925.1 Rhodococcus sp. C26F | reverse complement strand
ATACGCAGGTATCCCTCCGGGCCCGGTTCGTCGTCTCAGGGCCGGGTGACGGCGAAGTCCGCTGTCATGAACGGATATCCGTCCTCCACGGTGGTCGCGACCTCGAAGCCGTGCCGGTTGGCACCTCCGATGTGGGTACCGTCGCCGTTCGCGACGCCCGTGCCGTAGTTGTTGGCCATGAGCGCCACGGTCGCGTCGCCGGGCATCGTGTAGTCGATCTGGATGCCGAACCCGCGCCGGTCGGCGCTGCTCGCCGAGACCGTCTCGGTGGAGCGGGCCGGCACCACGGTGGCCGGCTCGTCCACCCATGTTCCGTAGGGGTTCTCGGTCGACGTGAGCACCATCGGCGCATCGGTGTCGTTGCGGATCGTCAGCGTGATCGTGGGCCCGTCGGTGGGCAGGGAATCGGCGGTCGCAGTGGCGGGTGCGGTGATCGCCGCCGCAGCGGTCAGGACTGCCGCTGCGACAGCGCGGGTGCGGTACTTCATCGTGCTCCTGGCGGTTGACGACTCGTGGTTCTCAGCCGTGCCTGGCCGGCCGCTGAAGTGTACCCGTCGGTAGCCCGATCCGTCGGTCTTCGACGATCAGGCCGGGACGAGGCCGCTGACCTGCGCAACAAGCTCCAGCGAACGCAGCCACGCATCGCGTCCGGGAGCCGACGAGACGACGATCAGCTCGTCGGCCTGTGCGCGCTCGGTGAACCGGTCGAGGTAGTCGCGCACCTCGTGCGGCGTGCCCACGGCGGTGTACCGGAGCATCTCGAGCACCTGCATGCCGGCGGGGGAGTCGAGCAGCATGTCGATCTCCTCCTCGCTGAACGTGCGCCCGCGTCCGACCATCTGGACGACCCGAGCCCGCTTGGTCGCCTCGAACAGCGACTGCGCCTCCTCGGTCGTATCGGCGGCGATCACGCCGACACCCGCGATGACGTGCGGCTCCGGGTGGTCGGGGGAGGGCTGGAACTCGCGACGGTACAGTCGCACTGCGTCCTCGAGGGCCTGCGGCGCGAAGTGCGACGCGAAGGCGTACGGAAGACCGAGTAGCGCAGCGAGTTTCGCGCCGAACAGCGACGAGCCCAGGATGTACAGCGGCACGTCGGTGCCCTTACCGGGGATCGCGTCGACTCCCGGGATCCGCGACTCGCCCTTCAGGTAGGCCTGCAGTTCGAGGACGTCCTGCGGGAAACTGTCGGCCGACGTCGGGTCGCGGCGCAGCGCCCGCATGGTCTTCTGGTCGCTGCCGGGGGCGCGGCCGAGACCGAGGTCGATGCGGCCGGGGTGCAGCGTGGCGAGGGTGCCGAACTGTTCGGCGATGGTCAGCGGCGAGTGGTTCGGCAGCATGATGCCGCCGGCGCCGAGACGGATCGACGAGGTGTGCGCGGCGACGTGCGCGATGAGCACGCTCGTCGCCGACGAGGCGATCGTCGGCATGTTGTGGTGTTCGGCGTACCAGATGCGCCGGTAACCCCACTGCTCGGCGAGCTGGGCCATCTTCACGCTGGCGTCGAAGCTCTCACGGGCGGTCTCGCCCTTGCCGATGTGTGCGAGGTCGAGGATGGAGAGGGGAACGGTCACCGGTAATCCTTCGCGTCGGGGCCCGGTATCGGCCGCCGGGCACACCTTCGGAGCAACCTCGACCGGTGACCGTCTATTCCCTCACCCGGCGTTCGGTGTCACCGTCGTTCGAAACCGCCGTAGGTGCCCTGGAAGAACAGAAGCGGACCGCGGGAGTGCAGCGACGTCAGCCCCGTGACCCGTGCCAGCACGATCGTGTGGTCGCCGGCCTCGTACTCGGTCTCCACGGTCGCCTCCACCCGCGCCAGGGCTCCCTCGAGCGCCGGAGCGCCGTTGTCGCCCGGCTCCCAGCGCACCCCGCGGAACTTGTTGCCGCCGCTCACCGCGAACGCACCGCACAGGGTGCGCTGGCTCTCGGACAGGACGTTGACGGCCAGGGTGCCGACCTCCCGAATCTTCGGCCAGGTCGTCGACGTGCGGGCGGGACAGAACGAGATGAGTGGCGGGTCCAGCGAGACCGACACGAACGACTGGCATGCGAATCCCAGCGGTTCGTCGCCGTCGAGCGCGGTGATCACCGTGACACCCGTGCAGAAGTTGCCCATCACGTCGCGGATCCGTCGGGGATCCAGTACCGCGTGTTCCGCTGTCATCGAAGCTCCAATCGATCGGCGTTCGTTCCAGTGTCCGTCACCGACGGCACAGTGTGCGAACCCTGTCCCGCCGACCGGTCAGCGAACACGCATGTCGCCGGGAGCCCAGACCGCCCGCATGCTGGTGATGCGTCCCTCGTCGTCGAACGTCATGACGTCGATGGGCTCGATCTCGTAGGTCTGCTCGCCCGCCTTCGTGACCACGCGGAAGTGGAAGGCCGCGGTCGACCCGGCGATCCGGAGCGTGAGCAACTCGGTGGTGTTCTCGGTGGCCTCGACACCCTTGTAGAACTCGGCGATCGCTGCCCGGCCCACGCGAGGCTCGCTGCCGGCAGGATCCTCGAGGGTGGCGTCGTCGGCGTAGAGGGCGGCGATGTCGGCGGCCACGCCTGCGGCCACGGCATCGAGATAGGCGTGCACGGTGGTGCGGATGCGCTGAGTGCGGGCGTCGGCTTCGGAAACGGTCACGGTCGCTCCTGTGTAATGCGGGACGAAAGGTGTCGCGCCGACGCTAGCGACCCGCAGACACACGGCATCGCCGTTCTCCCGGCCAACGGGAGATGTCGGCCTCAGCCCACCTCGAGATCACCGAACTCCCTGCCGAACAGGTCGGCGAGGGCGGCGAGCTGGTCGCAGTAGTGGTCAGCGGATCCGGCGTCCACACCGGCGCCGACGATCGTCGCGCCCGCTGCGATCGCGCGGTCGAGTCGTCTGCGCGTCGCGTCGGGGTC
>NZ_JBKFBA010000017.1:87598-104419 GCF_053345925.1 Rhodococcus sp. C26F | reverse complement strand
CCGACAGCACGACCTCGAAACCGGGCGGCGGCTGCCTCTTCGTGAGCATCGCCTTCACGTCGTCGAAGGCGAGCCCGAAAGGCACCCAACCGTCCCCGAATTCGCACGCGCGTCGCAGCGAACGCAGAGTGCGGCCGCCGATCCACAACGGAACTCGCGGCTGTACGGCGCAGGGATCGACCACCACATCCGAGTACTCGAAATATTCTCCGCGAAAGGAGGGTTCACGCGTCGACAGGGACGCGCGCAGGGCGGCGAGAGCATCGTCGGCCCGGGCGCCGCGATCGGTGAACGGGACGTCGAGCAGCGCGAACTCCTCCTGAAGCGAACCGACCCCGAGCCCGAGGGTCAGCCGTCCGCCGCTGACCGTGTCGAGGGTGCCGTAGCGCTTCGCGATCTCCAGAGGATGGTGGTAGCCGAGGACGAGAACCTGGGTGACCAGCCGGATCCGGTCGGTGCGCGCCGCCAGGAAGCCGAGGGTCGCCAGGGGATCCCAGTACGTCCCACCTCGCGTCGCGGCCACGGGCACCGGTACCGCGACGTGTTCGCTGCAGGTGAGGTGGTGGAATCCCGACCGATCCGCGGTGACCGCGATCTGCGACAGCTCTTCGATCCCCGCACCGGCCTCCCAGTCGCCGGAGGCCCCGGGGACGCGGGTGACGATCGGGCTGGTGATCCCGATGCGTACCACCCGCGTGCGGTTCGATCCGTCGATCATGCGCTCTCCTTCGTCGATCGGTCCGTCAGGAGTGTGCGCCCGGACGGGCCCGCGGAGCACGTCCGGTCCCGCTCGCCGATACACGACCCGCTGGACGGGATATCGGCTTCCGGGGCGTCCCGAGGCGGACCTAGCGTGACCGGCACGTATCGACTGCCGAGGAGACCGACATGCCGTTGCATCCCGAAGTGGAGTCCATGCTGAAGGCCCTGGAGGCGGGCTTTCCGGACGTCACGACGACTCCGCCGACGGAACTCCGGGAGATCATCCGCAGCCGCCGCGCTCCGCTCCAGCGTCTCCCCGCGATGCGTGAGGTGCACGATCTCGTCATCGACGGACCGGGAGGCGACCTCGCGTTGCGTCTCTATCGTCCCGAGTCCTCCGAGACCGCGCTGCCGGTGGTCGTGTTCGCGCACGGTGGCGGGTTCGTCTTCTGCGATCTCGACAGTCACGACGAGTTCTGCCGGTCGATGGCGGAGGGTGTCGGGGCCGTCGTCGTGTCCGTCGATTACCGGCTGGCCCCCGAACACCCCGCGCCGGCCGCGCACGACGACATGTACGCCGCGCTCGAATGGACGGCCGCGACCGTCGCGTCGTACGGAGGAGACCCGGCGCGCATCGTGCTCGCCGGCGACAGTGCCGGTGGAAACCTCGCCGCGACCGTCGCCCTCGCCGCGCGGGACGAGGGCGGACCGGCGGTGCTCGGTCAGGCGTTGTTCTATCCGGTGATCGACGACGACTTCGACACCGAGTCGTACCGGAAGTACGGGACGGGCTACTACAACTCCGCAGCGGCGATGCGGTGGTACTGGGAGCAGTACGCGCCGGACGGCACCGACGATCCCCGCCTGATCCCGACCCGCGCCGAATCGCTCGCCGGGCTGCCCTCGGCGGTCGTCGTCACCGCCGAACTCGATCCGCCGTGCTCGTCCGGCGACGACTACGCCGACCGTCTCGCCGCGGCCGGGGTGTCCGTACAGCACCGCAGATTCGACGGCCTGTTCCACGGGTTCCTGACCTTCCCCGCGCTGTCGCTCACCGAGCCGGCGCGGCAGGAGGTGTGGAAGATGATGCGCGCCCTGGTCGACGGGCCGGATCTCCCGGTGACCGGGACGACCGGCTTCGCGTCCTGAGCAACTGTCCTAGCGTCCCGCAGACAACGACGAGAAGGAGACTGTCGATGGCCCCGACATCCGTACCGCCCGTGGCACCCGCCCAGGACACCACTGTCGACCTGCTCGTGATCGGGTCCGGTACGGGCATGGCCGCCGCACTCACCGCGCACGAGGCGGGACTGTCCGCCCTCATCGCGGAGAAGTCGGCCTACGTCGGCGGATCGACCGCCCGTTCCGGCGGTGCGTTCTGGGTGCCGGCCAATCCGGTGCTCACCGCGGCGGGAAGCGGCGACACCGTCGATCGCGGCCACACCTACGTGCGGACGGTCGTCGACGGCACGGCGCCGGTCGAGCGGGGCGAGGCCTTCGTCGACAACGGTGTCGCCACGGTCGAGATGCTCCAGCGCACCACGCCCATGAAGCTGTTCTGGGCCGAGGGCTACTCCGACTATCATCCCGAACTGGCGGGCGGTTCGGCGGTCGGCCGCAGCTGCGAGTGTCTGCCTCTGGACCTTTCGGTCCTCGGTGAGGAGCGCGGTCGACTGCGTCCCGGCCTCATGGAGGCGAGCCTGCCGATGCCCACCACCGGTGCCGACTACAAGTGGATGAACCTCATGTTGCGCGTGCCGCACAAGGGTTTTCCGCGCATCTTCAAGCGGCTCGCCCAGGGTGTCGCCGGTCTCGCCGTCAAGCGTGAATACGTCGCCGGTGGACAAGCGATCGCCGCCGGCCTGTTCGCGGGTGTGCTGAAGGCCGGTGTGCCGGTGTGGACCGAGACGTCGCTGGTGCGTCTGCTCACCGACGGGGATCGTGTCACCGGTGCCGTCGTAGCGCAGAACGGACGTGAGGTGACGGTGACCGCTCGTCGCGGGGTGGTGCTTGCCGCGGGTGGGTTCGACCATGACATGGAGATGCGGCGCAAGTTCCAGTCCGAGCGTCTGCTCGACCACGAGAGCCTCGGGGCGGAGACCAACACCGGCGACGCGATCAAGGCGGCCCAGGAGGTCGGTGCCGATCTCGCCCTCATGGACCAGGCATGGTGGTTCCCCGCCGTCGCGCCGACCCGTCCGGGCAAGCCGCCGATGGTCATGCTCGCCGAGCGTTCGCTGCCCGGCTCGTTCATCGTCGACCAGACGGGACGCCGGTTCACGAACGAGTCGTCCGACTACATGTCGTTCGGACAGCTGGTGCTCGAACGCGAGCGTGCCGGCGATCCGATCGAGTCGATGTGGATCGTCTTCGACCAGAAGTACCGCAACAGCTACGTCTTTGCAGCCGGGGTGTTCCCGCGCCAGCCGCTCCCGGAGGCCTGGTACGAGGCGGGCATCGCCCACCGCGGCACCACCGCTGCGGAACTTGCGGCGTCGATGGGCGTGCCGGTGGACACCTTCGCCGCGACGTTCGACAAGTTCAACGAGGACGCGGCGGCGGGAACGGATTCCGAGTTCGGACGTGGCGGCAGTGCCTACGACCGCTACTACGGTGACCCGACCGTCCAGCCGAACCCGAACCTGCGACCCCTCACGCACGGCCCGCTCTACGCGGTGAAGATGACGCTGAGCGATCTCGGCACGTGCGGTGGCGTGCGCGCCGACGAGCGGGCGCGGGTCCTCCGCGAGGACGGCAGCCCCATTGCCGGTCTCTACGCCATCGGCAACACCGCGGCCAACGCGTTCGGCCACCGCTATCCCGGTGCCGGCGCCACCATCGGGCAGGGCCTGGTCTTCGGGTACATCGCGGCACGCGACGCAGCATCGTCGGACGCACCGGTCGCCTGAGCGGACGATCCGAAAGGTAGGGAGGGCATGTGACGATCACGAACGGGGACGTCCGTTCCCTCCCTACCGTGCTGTCCCTCTGGGGGACCGGGCCCCGTCCCGAAGACGGCCCGGTGGACGAAGTGGACATCGTCTTCTTCGCGCCACCCACCACCGACGCGCTGACCTGCCGGGTCCGCGACAACCGCGACGAGGCGTCCGCCCGGCTCGACCGGACGCTCCGATACCTCGATGAGGTCGGGCGGGTCGTCGCCGAGGTCTACGTGTCCGGATCGGCGCGTCCGGCCGATGAGGACGGTGCGCCCGCGCCGTGCGCCGACGAACTTCTGCAGTCGGTCGCCGAACGGTTCGACCTAGCCGATGTGCGGCGGGTCCGGATGCGGATCTACCGGCATTCCGCGGGTACCGGATCGCCGTCCTGGTCCGCGACCGTGCTGCAGCGTTACAGCACCGATCACGAGGACGTCGAGGACGTCGCGCTCGTCGGCACGGATTCGTCCGGGTCGGTCGTCGCTCGTGCCTGGGTGACCGCCGCAGCCGATCGCTAGAGAGCCGGCCGGACGCCGGGCGCACTCAGTACGGGTCGTAGCGGATGTTCTCGACCGGGGTGCCGGTCTCGATCAGCCGCTGAGCGGTGGTGCGCACCATGGCCGCCGGGCCGCACACGAGCACCTGGTGGTCGCCGAACGCACCGTAGGACGTGACGATCTCGTCGACGCTGCCCTCGAGCAGTTCGTCGGGGTCGGGTCCGAACTCGTCGATGCGCGGGGCGATGCGATCGAACCAGGGGTCGGGGATGTCGGGGATCTCGAGGGTCTCCACGACCGGCACCACCGTCAGCCACGGCAGCGCCTCAGACAGGAGCGTGAGCATGTCGGCGGCGTACAGGTCGCGCGGGTTGCGGGCGCCCGTGAACAGGAAGGTGCGGGGCGGATCCGGGTGACGCGCCGTGTCGAGGATCAGCGACCGCAGCGGCGCGAGGCCCGTACCGCCGGCCACCATGATGACGATGCGGCCGGTGTCGTCGATGTGGAGGTCGCCGCCGCGGGCCGCGCCGATCTGCCACACGTCGCCCGGCCGTGTCTCGGCGACGATTGCGCCGCTCACCCAGCCACCCGGGACCGTGCGCACGTGGAACTCGAGCTTGCCGTCCAGCGACGGTGGCAGTGCGGGGGAGAGGCGACGCGGCAGCGTGGGACGCTGCGGCACGGCCACGTCGACGTACTGCCCAGGGCGGAAATCGACGATCGCGTCGTCGCATTCGAGACGCACAACCGCGAGATCGTGGCGGAGCCGATGATGTTCGACGACGGTTGCGGTGACTGCCCTCTCGGTCTCGCTCGGTGACGGCGTGGCCGACTGCATGCGTGATCCCCCGGTGGTGTGCTGTGGCGTGCCCAAGACTCTAGGCGAGAAATCGCCGAAAAGGCAGAGTGGAACGTGTTTCAGTTTTCGGCCCCGAGCGGTTATCGTGACCAACGGCAGGTGATGGTCACCACAGCGGAGAACGCCGACCGGTGACGTCACACAACGGACCGTCACAGCACACCGGAAGGACGACCATGCCCGAGGAGTACGCCGACCTCTACCGCCCCGCATTCACGCCCGATCTCCTCATCACCGCGCTCGACCGCAGCGCCGACCGGCCCGCCCTGCACCTCGGTGACGTCGTCCTCACCGGAGCCGAGATGCGCGCCGCCGTCAGCCGGTTCCAGCAGGCGCTCGCGTCCGTCGGGGTCGGGCAGGGATCGGCGGTGGCGATGCTGTCCAAGAACCGGCCCGAGGTGCTCATCTCGATGGGCGCCACGATGGTCGCCGGCTGCCGCAACACGGCCCTGAACCCCATGGGCTCGCTCTCCGACCACCTGTACATCTCGATCGACGCCGAGATCGAGACCCTGATCTTCGATCCCCGGCACTTCGAGGAACGCGCCGCGGAGCTGCGCGAGCAGGTGCCGACCCTGAAGAACCTGTTCTCCCTCGGCCCGTCCTCGGTGGGTACCGACATCCTCGCCCTGTCCGAGCAGTTCACCGAGCAGCGGCTCGTGTCCGCACCCGTCGGCATCGAGGACACCTCGTCCATCGTCTACACCGGCGGCACCACCGGGAAGCCGAAGGGTGTGATGGGCTCGTTCCGTTCGGGAGCGGCCCTGAACCAGATCCAGATGGCCGAGTGGCAGTGGCCCGAGCAGCCGCGCTTCCTCGTGTGCACCCCGCTCTCGCACGCCGGTGCGGCGTTCTTCGTCCCCACGCTCCTGCGCGGCGGATGCCTCTACGTGCTGCCTCATTTCGATCCCGCGCTCGTGCTCGAAGCGATCGAGAAGCACCGCATCAACGCGACGATGCTCGTGCCGACGATGATCTACATGCTGCTCGACCATCCCGATTTCGACAGCCGCGACCTGTCGAGCCTCGAGACCCTGTTCTACGGCGCGTCGGCCATGTCGCCGTCCCGCCTGCGCGAGGGAATCGAGCGGCTCGGTCCGGTCTTCTTCCAGTTCTACGGTCAGTCCGAATGCGGCATGACCATCTCGGTGCTGCGCAAGGAGGAACACCTCCCCGATGATCCGAGCCGCCTCGCGTCGTGCGGCCGCCCCGTGCCGTGGCTCGACGTCCGCCTGCTCGACGACGACCTGAACGAGGTGCCGCAGGGCGAACTCGGCGAGATCTGTGTGCGCGGCCCGCTCGTGATGAAGGGCTATCTGAACAAGCCGGAGGAGACCGCCGAGGCGCTGCGCGGCGGATGGCTGCACACCGGCGATGTCGCGCGCGCCGACAAGAACGGCTTCATGACGATCGTCGACCGCAAGAAGGACATGATCGTCACCGGCGGCTTCAATGTCTTCCCCCGCGAGATCGAGGACGTCATCTCGTCGCACCCGGCGGTCGCGTCCGTGGCCGTCGTCGGTGTGCCGGATACCAAGTGGGGCGAGGCTGTCAAGGCGTGTGTCGTGCTGCGCGAGGGCCAGTCGGTGCCGGCCGAGGAACTGATCGAGAAGGTGCGTGCCGCAAAGGGTTCGGTGCATGCCCCCAAGTCGGTCGACTTCCTCGACGCGCTGCCGCTGACGCCACTGGGCAAGCTCGACAAGAAGACGCTGCGGGCATCCTATCGCTGACTCCGTTCTCGTGACCACCGGTCCCGGCAACCGCTCGTGGTTGCCGGGNCCGTCTGTTTGTCAACAGATTTCGCGGATTCGGCTGTGTCGATGTCCTGCCTCACCACTGGTGCGCGACGTCCAGCACCACCCGTGAACCGCTACCGGGACCGTCGAGGGTGAACACCCGGAACGGCAGCCGGGCCCGTACCCCGACCCCGAGGGTGGTCTGGCCTTCGAAACTGTTGGCCCACGCCACCTGCCGCAGAGTCCGGTACCCGCTCACGTCGACGACCTCGCGCCGGTTCGCCGGTACGTAGTAGGCGGGCGCGAGGACGACCACCTGGAGGTAGGCGCCTCCGCGCAGCGGGACCTCGAACCCCGATCCGTCCTCGTGGACGGCAGGGACGTAGCCGACGCGGTAGCCCGCGGCCGGCCCGGCGAGATCGACGACGATCCGGTCGAAGCACTCGTGCCGTCCCGCCCGCACGGCGGTGAACGGTGAGGCGACCATCGTCGGGTTCACCTTGTCCAGCGAACCCCAGTGGATGCCGCAATAGGGCGTTGCGGCCGACGCGGTCGGGCCGGTCAGCCCGATCCCCGCGATGACGACGATCATCGCGAGCCACACGTGAATCCTGCTCATGTCCGTTCCTCTGTGTGTGGCTGATGATGGATCATCGCACGAAGTGTGATCTGCGTTACATCACTCTTCGTCGTTCCGCTACCGCGGGTGCGGTTCGTGCCACGACGTCGCCGACGCCTGCCCGAAAGGTCGTGCGCGCTTTCGGGAACGAGCACGTAGAGGCTCCTTCGGTACCCGCGCGACCGTACGAGTACCGGTCAGGCGCAGCCGGTCTTTCACTGCCCGGGTCGTGCTGACATACTCCCTCGCATGGTGAACGGGGACGCCCAGCGGGTCGAGGTGCGGTTGGCAGTCGAATATCCGGGCTCGGGAGCGACGAGCACGCTCGGAGACGGTTCGATGCGACCGATCGATCCCATCCCCCCGATCTGCCCGCGCCACGGAGAGCCCGAGACCGGACGTGTCCGGGTGACGGTCGCGGCCGACGCATCGGAGCCCCGCCAGGGATCGAACCGGTTCGGTTCGGCGATCGAGGCCGCCTACACGGTGCAGGTCGCCGCGGTGGACTGGCCCGTGTGCGCTCGCTGCGTCGCCGTCCGCACGCGCTGGCAGATCGCCGCCGCCGCGACCTGCACGGTCCTCGGCGTCATCTTCCTCGCGCTGGTGTTCGCGCTCGTGCAGGGCGCTCCCAAGATCTACGGTCTGGCGCTGCTCAGTGTCTTCGGTCTGTCGTTCCTCCCGATCTACGTCGCCCTGCGGGTGCTCGAGCCGAAGCGGGCCTCTCTGGGAATGTCCGTGGCCGAGGACGGTTCGGAACTCGTCATCTCGCAGGCGCATCCGGAGTTCGCGCGGGCGGTCGCGGCGCAGCGGATGTAGCCACCGGTTCGCTTCCCCTGCGGCGTTGACTTCCGGACCGGCCGGTTCATACTCGAACCGGGGGTCGATCGTCTCGTTTCACAGGCAGGAGAAGTGCCGTGAAGATCGAACATTCCACTCCGGCGTCCACTCCGGAACTCGGATCCGAGGAGAAGAAATCTCTCGCCGTGCGGGCTCTGATGATGATGGCCGACGGTGATCGCAGCGTTTTCGACGAGGTGCTGTCCGCGGACGCGGTCAACTGCGAAGCAAAGAGTGAACCGCCTCCCACCAGAGCCCACGGACCCGACGGTTTCTTCGCGACTGCACTGTGGTTGCGTGACGCCTTCGCAGATCTGAAGTTCGAGGTGAAGAACGTCGTGGAGCAGGACGATCTCGTCGTCCTCGACACCGTCATGTCGGCGCGACACGAAGGACCCTTCGCCACCTACGACGAGCAGGGCCGCGTCGATCAGGTGTTCGCGCCGACGGGAAAGAGTTTCACGGTGCGTCAGGCCCATTGGATGCGGGTGGCCGACGGCAAGATCGTCGAGCACTGGGCCGTGCGCGACGACCTCGGAATGGCGAAGCAGGCGGGATGGGTGCCACCGAACCCGATCTCGCTTACGCGGAACGTTCTCGCAGCACGGAAGCTGCGCAAGCAGATCAGAGCGGGTCGAAGCTGATGTTCTGACGCGGGGTGCCTGCCGCCGACAGCGCGTACAGCGTCGTGCGGATCATAGACGGCGACCCGGCGATCTGGATCTGACGGTCGGCCCACGTGCCGAACTGCCCGGCGACCTTACCGAGCTTGCCGTACATCGGCCGATTGAGGCCGGTGGGCGGTTCCTTCACGGGAACCGGGTGCCACCAAGGATTCTCCTTCTCCTCGAGCACCGGCACGATGGTCAGCCACGGGTTGGTCGTGGCGATCTGCCACAGCGTCTCGAGGTCGTACAGGTCGCACGGATACTTGCCGCCGTAGAACAGGTGGACGCGCGGGTTGTCGCCGCGCATCGCCATCTCCATGATCTGGGCGCGCATGGGGGCGAGGCCGGTGCCGGACGCGATCATCAGCACGTCCTGACCGCTCTCGCGGTCGACGTGCAGGCCACCGAGCGGTGGGCCGATCGTCCATCGGTCGCCGACGGCGGTCTCGCCGACGAGCGCAGGGCTCACCCATCCGGTGGAGACCCGTCGGACGTGGAATTCGATCTGCCCGTACGGATTCGGGGGGATCGCCGCGGACAGGTACCGCCACATGTGTGGGCGCTGCGGGATCTGCACGCTCATGTACTGGCCCGCGTAATAGGGGATCGGGCTGTCGGCCTCGAGCCGGATGATCGCCAGATCGGGGAGCACGCGTTCGTGGCCGACGACGGTGGCGCCCCACGAGGCAGGCAGGTCGTCGGTGGCCGCGGCGGTCGTCATCGTTTCGACCACCCCGTCGACGACCTCGGCCCAGGTGCGCTCGAGCGCGGCCGTCCACAGGATCAGGGGAGTGCATTCGCGGACCGCGGCGAGCAGTGCGTTGCCCGCGACGCGGTAGTGCAGCGGCTCGACCCCGTACTTACGGTGGTCGCGCGCGAGCTGGGCGAGGAACCTGTCGACGGTGCCCGGCTCGTGGAGGCGGGCAACGACCCAGCCGACCGCGGTCGCGAACCGCTGCCGCATCGACTCCATGCCGGCGGGGAACAGTGAGCGGATGCCGGTGGACTCGCTCCACATGGCGTTGTAGAACGCCGTCGCGAACCGTTCGGCTCCGGTGGGGGTGGCGATGATCGACGCGAAGCTGAGCTGAACCCGGGCGATGGCGAAAGCCTCCACGCCATCCTCCCTGTATCCGTGCTGCGCGAACGCCGCCACTGTAGTCGGTTGCAGGGCGCCCGGCCACTGACCGCCGGGTCCGTCACAACCTGCGAGCGGTTTGTGAGCAGAGTCACTACACTCAGGAAAGTTGAGTGGAACAAACTCAACTTATGATCCGTTGAAAAATTCGACATCACCGAGACCTGCCCGATGCAGGGAATCGGCTGCAGAATCGACATGGGGCACTCGCCTGCGCGTGGGGTGCACCGAGAAAGAAAGGGGCGCGCAGTGGACTCGTTCAATCCGACGACCAAGACCCAGGCCGCACTCACCGCTGCACTTCAGTCGGCGTCCGCTGCGGGCAACCCGGAGATCCGTCCGGCACACCTGCTCGTGGCACTGCTCGACCAAACCGACGGCATCGCCGGCCCGCTGCTCGAAGCGGTGGGCGTCGACCCGGCCGCGGTCCGCAGGGAAGCCGAGGACCTCGTCCGTCGTCTTCCGCAGACCAGTGGTGCGACCACCACGCCACAGCTCGGGCGTGAGGCGATCGCGGCCATGACCGCGGCGCAGAAACTCGCCACCGAACTCACCGACGAATTCGTCTCCACCGAGCACGTCCTCGTCGGCCTCGCCGGTGGCGACTCCGATGTCGCGAAGCTCCTCGCCGGGCACGGCGCGACGCCGGCCGCCCTGCGCGACGCCTTCACGACCGTCCGCGGCAACCGCCGCGTGACCTCCGCCGATCCCGAGGCCAGCTATCAGGCCCTGGAGAAGTACTCCACCGATCTGACGGCGCGGGCGCGCGAAGGCAAGCTCGACCCGGTCATCGGTCGCGACAACGAGATCCGCCGTGTCGTCCAGGTGCTCTCCCGCAGGACCAAGAACAACCCGGTCCTCATCGGTGAGCCCGGTGTCGGCAAGACCGCCATCGTCGAGGGCCTCGCCCAGCGCATCGTCGCCGGGGACGTGCCCGAGTCGCTGCGCGGAAAGACCGTCATCTCGCTCGACCTCGGCTCGATGGTCGCGGGCGCGAAGTACCGCGGCGAGTTCGAGGAACGCCTCAAGGCCGTGCTCGACGAGATCAAGGAATCGGCCGGGCAGATCATCACCTTCATCGACGAGCTCCACACCATCGTCGGTGCCGGCGCGACAGGCGAGTCGGCGATGGACGCCGGCAACATGATCAAGCCGATGCTCGCCCGCGGTGAGCTGCGGCTGGTCGGTGCCACGACCCTCGACGAGTACCGCAAGTACATCGAGAAGGACGCGGCTCTCGAACGTCGTTTCCAGCAGGTCCTGGTGGGGGAGCCGAGTGTCGAGGACACCGTCGGCATCCTGCGCGGCCTCAAGGAGCGCTACGAGGTGCACCACGGCGTGCGCATCACCGACTCCGCGCTCGTCGCGGCGGCGACGCTGTCCGACCGGTACATCACCTCGCGCTTCCTACCCGACAAGGCGATCGACCTCGTCGACGAGGCAGCCTCGCGCCTGCGGATGGAGATCGACTCGCGTCCCGAGGAGATCGACACCGTCGAACGCATCGTCCGTCGCCTCGAGATCGAGGAGATGGCGTTGCAGAAGGAGAGCGACGAGGCCTCGAAGGAACGCCTCGAGAAGCTGCGCGCCGAACTCGCCGACGAGCGGGAGAAGCTCAACCAGCTCACCACGCGCTGGCAGAACGAGAAGACCGCGATCGACTCCGTGCGGGAGATCAAGGAACAGCTCGAATCCCTGCGCGGTGAGGAGGAACGCGCCGAACGCGACGGCGACCTCGGCAAGGCCGCCGAGCTGCGCTACGGCCGCATCCCCGAGCTGGAGAAGAAGCTCGAGGCGGCAGCCGCCGCGTCGGGTACCACCGCCGGTGGCGACCTGATGCTCAAGGAGGAGGTCGGCCCGGACGACGTCGCCGACGTCGTCGCGGCATGGACCGGCATCCCCGCCGGCCGCATGCTCGAGGGCGAGACCGCCAAGTTGCTGCGGATGGAGGACGAACTGCGCAAGCGGGTCGTCGGCCAGGACGTCGCGGTGCAGGCCGTCTCCGACGCGGTGCGTCGTGCACGTGCCGGTGTCGCCGACCCGAACCGTCCGACGGGGTCCTTCCTGTTCCTCGGCCCGACCGGTGTCGGCAAGACGGAGCTGGCGAAGGCGCTCGCCGACTTCCTGTTCGACGACGAACGCGCCATGGTGCGGATCGACATGTCCGAGTACAGCGAGAAGCACTCGGTGGCACGCCTCGTCGGTGCGCCTCCGGGCTACGTCGGCTATGAGGCCGGCGGTCAGCTGACCGAGGCCGTGCGGCGTCGCCCCTACACGGTGGTGCTGTTCGACGAGGTCGAGAAGGCACACCCGGACGTCTTCGACACGCTGCTGCAGGTGCTCGACGACGGTCGTCTCACCGACGGCCAGGGCCGCACGGTCGACTTCCGCAACACCATCCTGATCCTCACGTCGAACCTCGGTGCGGGCGGCGATCGGGAGCACATCATGGCGGCGGTGCGGGCGGCGTTCAAGCCGGAGTTCATCAACCGGCTCGACGACGTCGTGATCTTCGACCCGCTCTCGGAGGAGCAGCTCGAGAAGATCGTCGACATCCAGCTCGACCAGTTCGCCGACCGCATGTCGGCGCGGCGACTGACGTTGGACGTCTCGAACACCGCGCGGTTCTGGCTGGCGGTGCGCGGCTACGACCCGCAGTACGGTGCACGTCCGTTGCGCCGCCTGATCCAGCAGGCGGTCGGCGACCAGCTCGCCAAGAAGCTGCTCGCCGGTGAGATCAAGGACGGAGACACCGTCCACGTGGGCGTCAGCGAGGACGGCGACCACCTCGTGATCAGCGCCTGACGGCACCGGTGCGCGGCCTCGGTGGCAGGAGCCGCCGGGGCCGCGCGCGCCTACTCTGGAAGGCGCTATGAAGAATCCCCAGGATCCGCGCACCCCGCAGGAACGGGCCTACGCACTCGACGAGTCGTCGAACGGGACGGACGACGACGCGACCCGCGTGCTGCACACCGACGACCCGACCGAGGCGTACGGACGGCCGGTCACCAACCCGACGGTCGCGTACACCCGCTACGAGCAGTGGGGCGCGCAGGGGAGCGAGTACCAGCCCACCCAGGCTTATCCGTCCCCCCAGGGTCCTCCGTCGCAACAGCCGTATCCGCCTCAGCCGGGCTACCCGCCCCCGCACGGCTATCAGCCCACACAGGTGCTCCCCGGATACGACCCCGGTAACCCGCAGACGGCGATGAACCCGGGACCGGGAACGCGGGGGCACGGAATCCCCGGGCAGCCACCCACGGGTCCGGTGCCCGGCACGGATGCCGGGAAGCCGCGCGGCCCGCGCTGGGGACTGATCGCGCTCGCCGCGGTGGTCCTCATCGCGCTCGGCGGCACCATCGGGTTCCTGCTCAGCCGGCCCGACGACTCCACCTCGCGGGTCGCGTCGGATCGCGCCCCGGCCACCGTCGCGCCCCCGCCGACGGCGACTCTCCCGCCGGCACCCGAACCGACCACACCGGGACTGCCGCTCGACCGGATCCCCGGCGGACTCGGCGAGGTCATGGGCGACGCGGGCGCGGTCGTGGGCACGATCACCGCCAACGACGGCGGCAGCATCACCCTCGGCGTCATCGGTGGTTCGACGGTCACCGTCGTCCTCACCCCCGACACCGAGATCATCACCCTGACCGGCAACACCGCCGACAACCTCGAGGTCGGAGCGACCGCCGTGGCGACCGGCAGTGCCGTCGAGCAGGGACGGATGACTGCCGAGACCGTCGTCAGCGCGTCCCTCCCATCCTTCGGTGGTTCGGGCCGCTGACCCGCTAGGCTGACTCGACGATGACTGTCATGTGGTTCTCTCTGGCCGCGGTCGCACTGCTGGGTGCGGTCGCGCTGCTCTACGTCGACCGGACGCGGCGAGAGCAGTCGGGTCGTATCCGGGAGATCTGGGCCAAGGCGCAGGGCTACAAGTACACCTCCGCCGAGGACCACCTGCCGTCCACCTGGCACCGCGCGGCGCTCGCCAAGCAGGAATATCTCGGCGCGATCGACATCGTCCGTGGGGTTCGCCGCGGCGAGGAGTTCGTCCTGTTCGACATCGAGGAGACCGCGACGATCATCGCGGTCCGGCGCAAGGTCGGCTCCGACGTCGACATCGATCTGCGGCTCAAGTCGACGCCGCCGCCGAAGGACCCCGACATGAACCTGCTCGGTTCGATCGGCCCGCGCATCGTCTTCGCCACCGACCTCGAGATCGCGCGACGCGTGTGCGACCAGCGGATGGTCGCGTTCACCGAGTCCATCCCCGACCACGTACAGATGCTGTGGAGCGAAGGCGAGTGGACGCTCGGCTCGATCCCCGTCGGCAGCTCCGGACGCGAATGGGACTCGGCCATCGAGACCGTCGCGCGTTTGTCGGGCATCCTCCACGTGCTGCCGCCCGTCGTCGAACCCGAGGAACTCGACCGGGGTTCGCAGGATCCGGGTCGGCCCTCCGCCCGTCACTGAGGTAGATCCTCGGGAGGTGGTCGCGCGCGTCGCGTGTCGTTAGTGTGGCGGCCATGACTTCCGCCCGCCCCGTCGCGCTCGTGACCGGCCCCACCTCGGGAATCGGTGCGGGTTTCGCCCGCACCCTCGCGAGTCGCGGTTACGACCTCGTGCTCGTCGCCCGCACCCGTCCCGCCCTCGACGAACTCGCCGCCGAGCTGAAGCAGAAGTTCGGGGCGGCATCGGAGATCATCGTCGCCGACCTGGCGACCGCCGACGGTCGCGATCTCGTCGTCGAGCGCCTCGGCCGCGGCGTCGACATGCTCGTCAACAACGCCGGCTTCGGCACGACCGGCGAGTTCTGGACCGCCGATCCGGCCCTGCTGCAGGCGCAGCTCGACGTCAACGTCACCTCGGTCGTCGCGTTCACTCGCGCCGCGCTCCCGTCGATGATCGAGGCGGGCAGGGGCGACATCGTCAACGTCGCGAGCGTGGCCGGTCTGCTGCCCGGGCGCGGTTCCACCTACTCCGGCAGCAAGGCCTATGTCGTGTCGTTCACGGAAGGGCTGGCCGGTGGCCTCGCCGGCACGGGCGTGCGGGTGCAGGCACTGTGCCCCGGCTTCGTGCGCACCGAGTTCCATCAGCGTGCCGGGATCGACATGTCGTCCACCCCGAACCTGATGTGGCTCGACGTCGACGAGGTGGTGCGCACCTCGCTCGCCGACCTCGACAAGGGCAAGGTCCGCAGCATTCCGGGGCTGCAGTACAAGGTGCTCGCCACGGCGGGACGACTGGTGCCGCAGAACCTCGTGCGGAAGCTGACCAACACCTTCGGCAACGGTCGCGGCCGCACCTGATCGGCTGCGGCCGCGACAGCACCCGATCGCCACGGACGAACTGACGGCGGGCGTTGCCAGATCACGGTACGGATACACCGCGCAGGACACGCCGGGTGCAGTCTTCGACGCGATTCGTGCGCTCGGTACATTTCTGCGCGTGACGTCTGTGGCTGTGGTGCTCTGTGTTGCTGTCGTGGTTGCGGTGGTGCTGTGGTTGCGCGCAGGCGTGCGCCGTCTTCGGACGTTGCAGCAACGCCACCGGGAGAGCCTGCGCCTGCTCCTCCACGAACTCGACGACCGCTACGATCTCGTGCCCGCGCTCATCGCGGCGTCGGCCGGTGCCGGTGTCGAACGTGAGCGTATCCGGCCCGTCGTCGGCGCCCGGTCGCTCGCCATCGGCGTGCGCGACCAGCGTCTGGGGCTGACCGAGCGCGCCGGTGCGGAGAACGCGCTGTCCGCGACGCTGCACGAGCTGATCGGTGGACTCGGAGGGGTCAACCACTGGCCGTTCATCCGGGTCGCCCGGGAACTGCAGACCCGCGAGCAGCGCATCGCCGGAGCCGTCCGCGTCCACAACGACCTCGGTGGCGCACTGAACACCGCGGTCGGCCGATTCCCCACCTCGCTGTTCGCGAAGCTCGCGGCCGTCGGCCCGGTCGTGCTGTTCGAGGCACCCGCGCCCGTCGCCGCATCCGAACCGGCGCGGAAGCCCGAGACCGTCGAGGCGGAGATCGTCGAGAGCGACGTCCGGCCGGAGTCCGAGGCGACCTCCGACACCGTCGCTGCCTGACCTGCGACCCGCAGCGACTAGGCTCGTTCCCCGACACGAGCGCGACCGCACCGGCGTCGCGCCGCCGAACGACGGGTGAGGACGCAATGAGTGACCGCGACGAACTGGCAGCACTGGTACGCGAGCTGGCGGTGGTACACGACCGCGTGACCCTGTCGTCCGGTAAGGAAGCCGACTACTACGTCGACCTGCGCCGCGCGACCCTGCACCACAAGGCCGGCCCGCTCATCGGCAAGCTCCTGCGCGAACTCGTCTCCGATTGGGACTTCGACGCCGTCGGCGGCCTGACCATGGGTGCCGACCCCGTCGCCCTCGCCGTCATGCACGCCCCCGGCCGGCCCATCGACGCCTTCGTCGTCCGCAAGGCCGCCAAGGCCCACGGCATGCAGCGGCAGATCGAGGGACCGGACGTCACCGGCAAGCGTGTGCTCGTCGTCGAGGACACCACCACCACCGGCAACTCGCCGCTCACCGCCGTCAAGGCGCTGCGCGAGGCCGGTGCGATCGTCGTGGGTGTCGCGACCGTCGTCGACCGCGCGACCGGCGCCGACGAGGTCATCGCCGCCGAGGGCGTCGAGTACCGTTCCCTGCTCGGCCTCGCCGACCTGGGTCTGGACGACAAGTAGCCGCGTGGGGGCGCGGGTCCGGCAGACCGTCACGCATCTCACGGACGGCCGGGAACTGATCTATTTCGACGACACCGAGCCGTTCGTCTCCGGTGCCGCGACCCGCGACCTCCACGACC
>NZ_JBKFBA010000017.1:63940-87574 GCF_053345925.1 Rhodococcus sp. C26F | reverse complement strand
CGCGGCGACCTCCGAGATGCGCCGCGACCCGCTGACGGGGGAGTGGGTCACCTTCGCGGCCCACCGCATGGACCGCACCTTCCTGCCGTCGGCCGTCGACTGCCCGCTGTGCCCGAGCAGGGCCGACGCGTGTACCGAGATCCCGGCCGACGACTACGACGTCGTCGTGTTCGAGAACCGTTTCCCGTCGCTCGGGGCGCCGTCGGCCGGTGAGGATCTCGTCGACGACGAAGGTCTGTGGCCGCGACGACCGGCGACCGGCCGCTGCGAGGTCGTCGCGTTCACCCCCGACCACGACGCCCGGTTCGCCGACCTCTCCGTGCCGCGGGCGCGCACCGTCATCGATGCGCTCGCCGCCCGCGCCACCGCGCTGTCGCAGCGACCGGATGTCGAGCAGGTCTTCTGCTTCGAGAATCGCGGCGTGGAAATCGGTGTGACACTGCAACATCCACACGGGCAGATCTACGCCTACCCGTTCGTCCCACCGCGCTCACGCGCCCTGCTCGACCGCGCCCGTGAGCATCGGCAGCGGACCGGCAGGTCGCTGCAGGGCGACATCCTCGACGCCGAACGACGCGCGGGCACCCGACTGGTGGTCTCCGGCGACGCGTGGTCGGCCTATGTCCCCGCCGCGGCACGCTGGCCCGTCGAGGTGCACCTCGTCCCGCACCGCGACATCCCGGATCTCGCCGCCCTCGACGAACACGAACGCGACGAACTCGCCGCCGTCCAGCGCGACCTGCTCGGCCGCGTCGACCGGTTCTTCCCCGGCGTCGAGCGCGCCCCCTACATCGCCGCCTGGCACCAGGCGCCGGTCGGTGCACCCCGCGGGGACGTGCGGCTGTTCTGCCAGATCTTCTCGTTGCGGCGGGCCCCGGACAAGCTGAAATATCTCGCAGGGTCCGAATCCGCGATGGGCGCGTGGATCAGCGACACCACCCCCGAACGGATCGCCGAACGCCTGCGTGAGGTGGCGCCATGACGCTCGCAGAGACCGCCCGCGCACTGTTCGCGGCCGAGTTCGGCACCGAACCCGAGGGCTGCTGGTGCGCTCCCGGGCGCGTCAATCTCATCGGCGAGCACGTCGACTACGCCGAGGGTCTGTGCTTGCCGATGGCGATCCCGCAGGTCACCGTCGTCGCGGTGCGTCGGCGCTCCGATCATGTACTGCGCGTGCGCAGTTCCGGTTTCGACGGCGTCGACCTCGATCTGCGCGACCGGCACGTCGACGGCTGGGCCGCCTACGTCGCCGGCGTGATCTGGACGCTCGACCCGCCGGGATTCACCGGTGCGGACATCGCGGTCGCGTCGGACGTGCCCGTCGGAGCGGGACTCTCGTCGTCCGCGGCGCTCGAGACGTCGGTCGCGGTGGCGCTCGCCGACCTGTGCGGGTTGCCCCTCGGCGACGACGGCCGTGATCGACTCGCCGCGGCGTGCGTGCGCGCGGAGAACGATTACGCCGGTGCCCCCACCGGTGGGCTCGACCAGCGGATCGCCCTCCACGCACGTCCGGGCCACGCGCTGCTCCTCGACTTCGCCGATGGCAGCAGCGAGCACATCCCGTTCGACGCGGAAGCCCGCGGGCTGACCGTGCTGGTCGTCGACACCGGGACCGGACACGAGCTCGCCGACGGACAGTACGGACAGCGTCGCCGTGAGGTCGAGGACGCCACCCGGTTCCTCGGCGTGGAGAGCTTGCGCGACGCCTCGTCGGCGGACCTGATCGACGATCCCGTCCTGCGTCGCCGCGCCCGGCACGTGATCGACGAGATCGCCCGCGTTCAGGAGGCTGCGGAGTTGTTGCGGGCAGGGCGGATCCGGGATCTCGGACCATTGCTCGATGCGTCGCACCGCTCGTTGCGCGACGACTTCGAGGTCAGCTGCCTCGAACTCGACACCGCCGTCGACGCGGCCGTCGCTGCCGGTGCACTCGGTGCCCGGATGGTGGGCGGCGGTTTCGGCGGGTCGGCGATCGCGCTGTGCGAGGACAACCGCGTGGACTCGGTGCGGAAGGCCGTCGCCGACGCCGCTGTGCAGCGCGACCTGCCGGCGCCGACCTTCCTGCGCGCCACGGCGTCCGGCGGTGCGCGCCGCTGCTGAAGCTTGCGGGATGATCGATGCAGCCGGGTACTGTGCGCGCATGGGTTGGTTCAGTCGCAAGAGGTGGGGCGTCGAGCACGCGGTGTTCGCGGCGGCGTCGGCCGCCACCGTCGTCGGGGGAGTATCGGGGAACGAGAAGCTGCAGCAGATCGCCAAACCGCTCATCGCACCGGCGCTCGCCGTGCGGGTGCTGCGCCGCTCCCGCGACACCGATCGCGCCGACACCGCCCTGCTGGTCGCGGGTCTCGCGGCCGCCACCCTCGGCGACATCGCCATGATCCGTTCCGACGAGGACCGCCGGATCCTGAGCGGTGCAGCCTGTTTCGGCGTCATGCAGACCGCCTACTCGAGCATCCTCGTCCGGCGCGGTGCGCGGGTGTCGAAGCCGGTCGCGGTGCAGCGTGCCGGTGCCCTGGCCGGTGCGGCCGGTCTGCTCGCCGCCCGCAACCGCTCGGTGGCCGCGCCGCTGACCGGATACGGCGCCCTGCTCGCCACCACTGCGATCCTTGCCGGAGACCCTGCCCTCGCACCCGGTGCGCGAGTGCGCGCGGGGCTGGCCGTGCCGGGTGCCGACAGGCGCAGTTGGCTCGGTCTCGGCGGCCTGATCTTCACGCTGTCCGACGGATCGATCGTGGTGCGCCGCACCCTGTTGAAGGACGAGAAGATGCGCGCGGCAGCGGAAGGGTTCGTGCTCGCAACCTACGCCGTGGCCCAGCTGCTGCTCGTGGAAGGGCTCCTCGCTCTCACGAGCCGGGACAGTCAGGGATAGAGGACGATCCGGTCGCGGTCGAGCGGGTCCACCCAGATGCTCACGATCTCCCCGGGCGCGTAGCGCTGCAGGTTGCGACGGTCGACCTCGTAGACGACCGTGCCGCGATAGGACTCCGAGCCGGGCACCGTGAGCTCAAGATCGAGCCGGGTCAGCTGACCGGTCGAGGTCAGATCGAGTGGGGTCGCGGAACGGATGGTCGCCCATCCCTCGTAACCCTCGCGTTCGATACGGCGCATGACCTTCGAGCGGCGACCCGCGAGCGCCATCGACAGACCGAGCACGGTGCCGTACAGGCAGACGAGGAAGACCACCTGGAAGCCCTCGGTGCCGGGTTCGGAGATCGGCAGGAACAGGTGCATCCACAACGCGAGAACGACGACATATCCCACGGTGACGAACGCGACAGTGGCAACGATACGACGATTCACAGCTCCTCCGATCCCAGCCTATCCCCGCTGTGCGCCGTCGGCTCCCGCCCGTGATTAGGGTGATGCCATGTCTGCTCCCAGCGTGGTGATCACCGGAGCCGCCGCCGGTATCGGCCGCTCCACAGCCCTGCTCTTCGCCCGTCACGGTTACCGCGTCGGCGCCTTCGACATCGACACCGCGGGGCTCGCGAGCCTCGCCGAGGAGGGCGCCTCGGTCACCGCGGGGCAGATCGTCACCGGTGCCCTCGACGTCACCGACACCTCCGCGTGGACCCGCGTACTCGAGGAGTTCTGCACCGACGGCCGGCTCGACGTCCTCGTCAACAACGCCGGGCTGCTGTCGTCCGGGCCGTTCGAGGACACCCCGGCGAGCCGGCACCGGCAGCTCGTCGACGTCAACGTCACCGGTGTCGTCCTCGGCTGCCACGCGGCCTTCCCGTATCTCCGCGACACCCCCGGCGCGCACATCGTGAACATGTGCTCGGCGTCGGCGCTCTACGGACAGCCCGAGCTCGCCACCTACAGCGCCACCAAGTTCGCGGTGCGCGGCCTGACCGAAGCACTCGAACTCGAGTGGGCCCGCCATGACATCAAGGTGCAGGCGTTGTGGCCGCTGTTCGTCGACACGAACATGGTCCACGGGATGGACATCGGCTCGCGACGCTCCCTGGGCGTGAACCTCGGCGCCGACGACGTCGCCCGCGCGGTGTTCGACGCGACCCGCCGCACCCGGCGCTCGGGACGGGTGCATCGGCCCGTGGGCCGGCAGGCGACCGTGCTCGCCACGCTCGCCCAGGTGTCGCCCGGATGGATGAATCGCCTGGTCAACCGGCGCCTGACCGGCCACTGACGCCGCTCGATAGAGTGACACCCGCACGTCGTCGGGAAGGGTGTTGCGTGAGAATTCGGATGTGGCCGGTCGCAATCGTCGCGGGTGCGGCACTGTTCGTCGCAGGATGCGGAGGCTCCGCGGACGGGCCGGAGGCCGACTCCGGAGCGACGTCGACGACGACCTCCGCGGCTGCCTCGACGACCCCGTCCACGACGGTCGCTGCGAGCACCACCGAGGAGGCGACCCCGTCGACGACCGAACCGGCTCCCGAGCCGGAGACCTCCCCGGAGGAACCGGCTCCGCTCGCGCAGGTCGAGTACCAGCGCAACGAGTCGTACTACTTCAGCAGCCCCGACGGCACCTTCGAATGCGGCATCGTCCGGCTGCCCACCCGCACCGAGGCGGGCTGCGAAGGACCGACCGATCCGATCCCGCCGCGCCCCGAGGACTGCATGGTCAACTGGGGACTCGGCATCCGCGTGCAGGACTCCGGCGAAGGCGAGTTCGTGTGCTCGGGCGGACCGGTCTACCTCTCGCCCGACGGGGCGAGCCCCGTCCTGCCGCCGGGATCGTCGCTGTCGCAGCTCGGCTACACGTGCGCCACCACCGCAGCCGATGTGACCTGCACCAACGACGCCACCGGCCACGGTTTCCGCGTCGCAGCAGGTTCGAACGAGACGTTCTGACGGTGACCGACACGCATTCCGAACCGGCCGTCGAGGACGTGGCGGGCCCCACCGAATGGGGTGAGCACCCGCACGGCGTCGGACCGTGGATCGAGGAGTTCGGCACCGAGCCGCCCACCGACCCGCGCTACGACCCCGAGCTGCTCGCCCACGGCGACCGGCGCAACGTCGTCGACGCCTACCGCTACTGGACCCGCGAGGCGATCGTCGCGGACATCGACCGTCGCCGGCACCCGCTGCACGTCGCCATCGAGAACTTCGCCCACGACGCGAACATCGGGACGGTCGTCCGCACCGCCAACGCGTTCGCCGTGGGCACCGTGCACATCGTCGGGCGACGCCGATGGAATCGGCGCGGAGCGATGGTCACCGACCGCTACCAGCACCTGCTCCACCACTCGGATGTCGACGCGCTCGTCGCGTGGGCGGCCGAACAGGACCTCGAGATCGTCGCGGTGGACAACACCCCCGGCTCGGTCCGGTTGGAGACGGCGACCCTGCCGCGCCGCTGCCTGCTGCTGTTCGGGCAGGAGGGTCCCGGCGTCACCGAAGCGGCCCGCAACGTCGCCTCGATGACGGTCTCCATCGCCCAGTTCGGCTCCACGCGGTCCATCAACGCGGGTGTCGCCGCGGGGATCGCGATGCACGCGTGGATCCGGCAGCACGCCGATTTCTCGGACGCCTGGTAACACCTGCCCCGCATTCCGGGATGAAAGTCGCGCGGACCGTCGTCGGGGCGGCCGCCGGTCGGGCAGTGTGGAGGGTGATGAACACCGCAGCAGGACAGCATTCGGACGGAGTCGAGGCCGCCCGGTGGTCGGAGCGGGCCGACGCCGCGGAGGGTGCGATCGTGTCGCGGCACATCCGTCGTCTCTGGGCCCTGCCCGGCACCGCGCTCGGGGTGGTCGGATGGCCCGCCGTCCGACGTGAGCGGCTGTTCCTCTCCTGGCACTACTGGTGGCAGGCGCACCTGATCGACACCGCCGTCGACGCCGCCGAGCGCGACGCGACCCCGCGCCGCCGGCGCCGTGTCGTGCGGCTCGCACGCACCCACCGCATCCGCAACCTCACCGGCTGGACCAACAACTACTACGACGACATGGCGTGGCTCGGCCTGTCGCTCGAACGGGCCGAACGGCATCTCTACGTCGACCACCGCGGCGCGATCGCGACCCTCGTCGACGAGCTCGTCGACGCCTGGCAACCCGAGAGCGGCGGCGGCATCCCGTGGCGCCGGCGGGACACCTTCTTCAACGCCCCCGCGAACGGTCCGGCGGCGCTGCTGCTCGCCCGCACCGGCAAGGTCTACCGCGCCGAGGAGATGGCCGACTGGATCCACGACGTGCTGCTCGACCCTGAGACGGGTCTCGTCCTGGACGGCATCCGTGATGGCGTGCACGAACGCGCGATCTACAGCTACTGCCAGGGGGTGACGCTCGGCCTCGAGACCGAACTCGCCCTGCAACTCGACGACCCCCGGCATCGCCGCAGGGTCCACGCGCTCGTCGCCGCGGTCGACGATCACCTCACCGAGCGCAGCGTCGTCACCGGCGGGGGAGGCGGCGACGGGGGACTGTTCAACGGGATCCTGGCCCGCTACCTCGCGATGGTCGCCACGACACTGCCCGTCGTCGACGGCGACGACATCCGCGCCCGCAACGTCGCGGCACGGATCGTGCTGGCGTCGGCGGAGGCCGCCTGGGAGAACCGGCTGCAGGTCGAGGAGCTGCCGGTCTTCGGCCGCGACTGGTCGCGGCAGGCGCGGCTGCCCGGCCTGGGCACCTCGGTCGCGCGGTTCGCGGGCGGCACCGTCCGCGAGTCGGCCGTCGCCGAACGTGACATGTCGGTGCAGCTCGGCGGGTGGATGCTCATGGAAGCGGCCTACGCTGTCGCGGCCTCGCGGTCCTGAAACGGAAGAAGGTGGATTCCGACCCGTTCGTTCGACGGGCGGAATCCACCTTCTGTGGTGCGAGGTCCGTTCCTACTTGCTCTCGATGCGGTTGATCGGCATCGTCGCGGCCTCGGCCTCGGCCTCGGCCTCGGCCTCGGCGGCCGGCGCCTCACCGTTCTCGGCCGCACGACGCGAGTTGAGCACGCGCTTGCCGACCTCCGTGATGATCGGGATCACCGAGACGAACACGATGCCCAGGAAGATGATGTCGATGTTGTCGGCGATGAAGCTGATCTGTCCCAGCAGGTAGCCGAGCAGCGTCACGCCGGCGCCCCACACGATGCCGCCGATGATGTTGTAGGTGATGAACACGCGGTAGGGCATCTTCGCGGCGCCCGCGACGAGCGGGGCGTAGGTGCGCACGATCGGCACGAAACGTGCCAGGAAGATCATCGCGGGTCCGTGGCGCAGGAAGAAGCGGTGCGCTTCGTCGATGTAGGCCTGCTTGAAGAGCTTCGAGTCCGGCTTGAACAGCCTGGTTCCGCCCTTCGCGCCGATGAGATAGCCGACCTGGTCGCCGAGGACCGCCGCGATCGGGATCGTCACCATCAGCACCCACAACGGGGCGAACGGTTCGACCTCCGCCGACTTGGCCGCGGCGATCAGGCCCGCGGTGAACAGCAGCGAGTCGCCGGGCAGCAGCGGGAACAGCAGACCGGATTCGATGAACACCACGAGCAGCAACCCGATGAGCATCCAGGTACCGAACGAATTGAGTAGATTGACAGGATCCAGAAACCCCGGTAGCAGGGCCAGATTGGTCACGGACTCCGAGGCTTCGAGCACAGTCACGCGATCCAGGGTACCGGCGGCGTCCACCTCTCCCCGAATCCCGACACCCACCCGGGACGGCCCGAGTATCGAACGGACGTGTCACTTGACATACTGCAAGGACAACCGGGCACCCACCACATCCCGGTGGGGTGCCGATCGACTCTCATCTGGAGGACAGCCGCTGTGCCTATCGCGACTCCCGAGGTCTACGCCGAGATGATCGCCCGCGCGAAGGAGCACTCCTTCGCGTTCCCGGCGATCAACTGCACGTCGTCCGAAACGATCAACGCCGCCATCAAAGGCTTTGCGGACGCCGGCAGCGACGGCATCATCCAGTTCTCGACCGGTGGCGCCGAGTTCGGCTCGGGTCTGGGTGTGAAGGACATGGTCACCGGTGCCGTGGCACTCGCCGAGTTCGCCCACGTCGTCGCCGAGAAGTACGACGTGACGATCGCTCTGCACACCGACCACTGCCCGAAGGACAAGCTCGACGGCTTCGTCCGCCCGCTCATCGCGATCTCGCAGGAGCGCGTGAACAACGGACAGAACCCGCTGTTCCAGTCGCACATGTGGGACGGCTCGGCCATCCCGATCGACGAGAACCTCGAGATCGCGCAGGAACTCCTCGCTGCCGCCAAGGCCGCGAAGATCATCCTCGAGATCGAGATCGGCGTCGTCGGCGGTGAAGAGGACGGCGTCGAGAACGCCATCAACGACAAGCTCTACACCACGGTCGAGGACTTCGAGAAGACCGTCGACGCGCTCGGCGCCGACAAGGGCCAGTATCTGCTCGCCGCGACCTTCGGCAACGTCCACGGCGTCTACAAGCCGGGCAACGTCAAGCTCAAGCCGTCCGTCCTCGCAGAGGGCCAGGCCGCCGCGTCGAAGAAGCTGGGTCTGCCCGAGGGTTCGAAGCCGTTCGACCTCGTCTTCCACGGCGGTTCGGGCTCGCTGAAGTCGGAGATCGACGAGGCGCTGAGCTACGGCGTCGTGAAGATGAACGTCGACACCGACACGCAGTACGCATTCACCCGCCCGATCGCGGCACACATGTTCACCAATTACGACGGTGTGCTCAAGATCGACGGCGAGGTCGGCAACAAGAAGACCTACGACCCGCGCAGCTACCTCAAGAAGGCCGAGGCGTCCATGACGCAGCGTGTCATCGAGGCCTGCAACGACCTCAAGTCGGCGGGACGCTCGGTCTCGGCCGAGTAAGGCCCCACCGATACCCGAAGGGCGCCGACNTCGGCGCCCTTCGTCGTCCCTACGGTGTGCAGAAATCGTCGCGACACGCCGAGGGCGACCGACGACTTCTGCGCACTCGTGGTCGCTGTCGTCCCGTTATTCGCTGCAGACCTTCCACTGCTCACCGTCGAGCGTGAGGTCGAAGGTGCGGTCGGTGACATCGCCGGGATCGTTTACCGTGTGCGCGGTGACCTGCGCGATGGCGGTGCCCTCGGTGATCTGGATGCGATCGACGCTCGTCACCACCGGGATCTCGCCCTGTTCGACGGCGAGCCGGTGGATGTCGCGGAAGTTCTCCGGATCGACCGTCTCGTAGAAGTCGGAGAGCGCTCCGCAGGTCGACTCCCGCAGAGTCGCCAGGTCGCCCGATTCGAGTGCTCCGACGAAGGTGTCGATGCTCGCGCGGATCCGGCTCTCGGGGGAGTTGTCGGCGCGGTCCTTCAGGAACACGATCACCCCGGCCGCGACGATCGCCACGACCACCAGCACGGCCGCTGCTCCGGCAGCGATCAGCCAACGACCGCGGCTCTTGTCGCGGGCCGGCGGGATGCGCGTGGGCGTGGGCTGGACGGCGACGCGGACGGGCTCGGGCTGAACCGTCGGTTCCTCACCGCGCGGAGCGATGCGCTGCGGCGGCGCCTTCGGCACGTGGCTGCGGACCGGGATCTGCACCGTGGGCGCATTGGCGGAGGTGACATCGGGCGCGGGCTCGGATTCGGGGGTCGGGCGGGACTCGACGGTCGCGGGTTCGACGACGGGAAGCGCCACGGTCTCGTCCGTGGTGACGCTCTCGTCTGCAGCCTGTTCCGGCTCATCGCTGCTCGCGTCCTCACCCGAGGACGCCGCATCGGTGGTCGGCTCCTCCGGTTCCTCGGAGACCTGCTCGGGTTCCTCGGAGACCTGCTCAGCCGGCTCGAGGTCGGGTTCGTTCTCCGTACTCTCGTCCGGTGTCTCGACAGGAGGGGTCGTCGAAGTCTGCTCGGGTGACTCTTCGTTCTTCGGGTCCGACAACGTGCTGCACCTCGCTCGACGGCCTGCGGTTACCCGGGGACTCTATCGAGCCTTCGCCACGGAAGGGCACAATGACCCCATGACGTCTTTCGGTGATCTTCTCGGACCGCAGCCCACCCTTCTCCCCGGCGACGACGACGCGGAGTCGGCCCTGCTGAACAACGAGGACCCGGCGAAGGTCGCAGCCGACCATCCCACCGCCTCGATCGCATGGGCGTACCTCGCCGAGGCCGCACTCGACAGTGGCGAGACGATCCAGGCCTACGCCTACGCACGCACCGGATATCACCGCGGCCTCGACCAGCTGCGCCGCAACGGCTGGAAGGGTTTCGGTCCCGTGCCCTACAGTCACGAACCCAACCGCGGTTTCCTGCGTTGCGTCGCCGTGCTGGCCCGGGCAGCCCGAACCATCGGTGAGTCGGACGAGCACGCCCGCTGCCTGGACCTGCTCGAGGACTGCGACCCGCGAGCAGCGGAAGAACTCGGCGTCGAATAGACGCCCCGTACATGTCTGTGTCGAACAGACTGTCCGCGGCGACCCGGCGTCGACCCACCCGTCAGGGAGCTCGTAAACGCCTGACCGACTCGTTCGAACGGCTGCGCTCATCGGCGCTGCCGATCGTGCAGTGCGCGCTGGCGGCGGGCCTGGCGTGGTGGGTCGCGAAGGATCTGGTCGGGCACCAACAGCCCTTCTTCGCCCCCATCGCGGCAGTCGTCTCCCTCGGGCTCGGTCTCGGCGCCCGGTTGCGGCGTTCCGTCGAACTCGTCTGCGGTGTGACCGTCGGGATCGGCGTGGGCGACCTGCTCGTCTCGCTGATCGGCAGCGGACCGTGGCAGATCGCGCTCGTCGTGACCATCGCGATGAGTACGGCGGTCGCGTTGAACAGCGGCCCGATCTTCGCGATGCAGGCCGGGAACTCCGCGGTGCTCGTGGCGACGCTGCTGCCACCCGGTGGCACCGGTGGGCCCGATCGGATGGTCGACGCCCTGGTCGGTGGTCTCACGGGCATCGCGGTCGTCGCGATGATCCCGACTCATCCGGTGCGGCGTGCCCGGCGCAACGCCGCCGAGATCCTCGCCACGGCGAGCGAGGTCCTGAGGAAGGTCGAGACCGGGCTCGTCGAGAACAACCCGAAACCGATCGAGGACGCCCTCAAGCAGGCGCGGGCCACCCAGCCCGCGATCGACTCGATGCGCACCCACCTCAAGGGCGGTCGGGAGATCAGCCGGATCTCGCCGCTCTACTGGAACAGCCGGGGCCGGCTCGCGGTACTGACCTCCGCGGCCGATCCCATCGACCACGCGATGCGCAACATCCGGGTGCTCGCGCGCCGGTCGCTGACCCTCGTCCGCGACGACGAGATCCTCGATCCGCGGCTCGTGCAGCGGTTCGTCGAGGTGGCCGATGCGGTGGACGTGCTCCGCGAGATGGTTCTCGCGGAGCCGGGGGAGCAGCCCGACCAGGCCGAGGCTGCACGTGTGCTGCGCAGCATCGCCAAGAAGATGGATCCCGAACTCATCGCCGGGGCAGGAGTGTCGGCGACGGTGGTGTTCGCGCAGATGAGATCGCTGATCGTCGACCTGCTGCAGACCGCCGGACTCAAGCGGATCACCGCGATCGCGACCCTTCCTCCTACCGTCGAACATCCGGCCTACGACCCGGACGAATAAGCCCTCCGAGCCCGCCGGGCACGTAGCCGTTGAAACATATGCGCATTCGTGCATACGATGGCCCGAGGTTCGGAGAGGGAGTTCGATGGGTTCGGGTCACGGGCACTCACACGGCGTCGGCCGCGGTCACGGTCAGGACGCCGGTCCCACGCGCGCCGTCATCCGGCGCATGGCCTTCGCGCTGGGCATCCTCGGAGCGTTCTTCGTATTGGAGGCGCTCGTCGGTCTCCTGATCGGCTCTCTCGCCCTGCTCGCCGACGCGGGCCACATGCTCACCGACGTCGTCGGGGTGTCCATGGGCATGGTTGCCCTCATCCTCGCCCGACGTGGGAGCAGCGCGGCGTCGCGCACCTTCGGCTGGCACCGCGCCGAGGTCCTCACCGCGATGGTCAACGCGGTGCTGCTGCTCGGCGTCGCCGGCTGGGTGTTCTACGAGGCGATCGACCGCATCGGCGACGCCCCCGAACTTCCCGGCCTGCCCATGATCGTCACCGCCCTCGCGGGACTGGCCGCCAACATCGTCGTGATGCTCATGCTGCGGGCCGACGCGAAGGACAGCATCGCGGTGCGCGGCGCCTACATGGAGGTGCTCGCCGACGCCGTCGGATCCGTCGGCGTCCTCATCGCGGGCGCACTCGTCATGATCTTCGGCTGGAGCCTGGCCGACGTCGTCGTCGGTGTGCTCATCTCCCTGTGGGTCGTGCCGCGCGCCCTGCGACTGGCCGCCGAGTCGCTGCGCATCCTCACCCAGACCTCGCCGGCGCATCTCGACGTCGACCTGCTGCGCACCGACCTGCTCGCGCTGCCCGGCGTGTGCGGCGTGCACGACCTGCACGTGTGGACGCTGACCACCGGCATGGACGTCGCGACCGTGCATCTCGTCAGCGACCACGACCCGCAGTGGATCCTCGACTCGGCGCGCACCGCGCTGTCGTCGCACGGGCTCGAGCACGCCACCGTCCAGGTGGAGTCGACAGTCGACGGCAAGCAGTGCGAGAAGGACGTCACCTGGTAGCTCACCGCGCGAATCGGTTCGGCCGCAACGTCCACCGACCCGGCCCGCCGTAGAGCCGGACGACGTCCAGCGGTCCCACGTCGACCCTCCGGAACGACGCCGCCGGAGCGTCGAGAGCGCACACCGTCGCCGCTCGCACGACCGCCGGGTGTGTCACCACCCCGACCCGTTCGTAGCCGTCGTCCTGTGCCGCCAGCCAGGTGCCGACCCGGCGGATGAGGTCCTCGACGGACTCGCCGCCGTGCGGTGCCGAAGCCGGCTCGGTCAGCCACATCGCCAGCTCGCTCTCGGGCACGTCGCCCATCGCCACCCCGCACCACCTGCCGTAGTCGAGCTCGCGCAGAGCGGAGTCGATCTCGGCGGGGACACCGAAGGTGTGGAGCGTGTCGACCGCGCGTCGCTCCGGTGCGCACACCCACCGGTCGACGATCGGCACCGCGGCACGTCCGAGTTCGCGGCGGCCTCGTTCGGAGATCGGCTCGTCGCACGGAAATCGGGCCTGTTCCGTCGCACGCGTGGAAGCGTGTGCGACGAAGAACAATCGGGTCACGGCAGATACGTCCTCTCCGCTTGACATCGCAGACCGCGCGGTGCGAAGGTGCGTCGGTAAAGATGTGCCGAGGTGTAGGCAATCCGGTGGGAAACCGGAGCGGTCGCGCCACTGTAACCGGAGATGTCGAAATCTCCGGAAGCCAGAAAACTCCCGCGGCACATGACGGAATCGAATGGGACGCGAAATCCCAGGAGGATTGTCATGGCTGTTGTCCATACCCCCGACGAGTCGTTCGGCTCCGCCGCACTCGCAGTCGCTCTCGCCGCAGTGATCGTCGCGGCATTTCTCGTTCTCTACCTGGTCGGTTTCGATCAGGGCGCGATCTCGCGCACCGGCATGTTCATGCACGAACTGATGCACGACGGCCGGCACCTCCTCGGTCTTCCGTGCCATTGAGAACGGGGACCCCGATGCCCGGAACCTACCTCCACCTGCTGCTGCGGGGCCTGCTCGCCGGACTCGTCGCGGGTCTGCTCGCCGGCGGTGTCGCCTTCGTCGTCGGCGAACCCCACATCGAATCGGCGATCGCACTCGAAGAAGCTGCCGGCGAAGCGCATTCGCACGACCACGCTGCGACCACCGGGGAATCCCACGGTCACAGTCACGGCGAGGATGCGCTCGTCGACCGTACCGGTCAGAAGGCCGGATTGTTCCTCGCGACGACCCTCGCCGGTCTCGCACTGGGCGCCCTCTACGCGTCGGTGCTGCACTTCGCGCGTCGCCTCACCGACATGCCGGGCTGGAAGCTCGGATTGTTCGGGGCGGCCGGAGCGTGGCTCGCCGTCGAGGCCGTCCCGTTCGTGAAGTATCCGGCGAATCCGCCGGCCGTCGGTGATCCCGACACGATCGATCAACGCACCCTGCTGTGGCTCGCCTCGGTCGTTCTCGGACTCGTCGCGATCGCCGTGGCCGTCGCGGTGGCGAAGGCGCTGGCCGCCCAGGATCTGCACACCGTCCGCATCGCAGGCCCAGCGGTCGCCTTCCTCGTCGTGGTGGGTCTCGGATATCTCGCCTTGCCGAGAATCGACGAGGTGGGGGAGGGCTTCCCCGCGACGCTGCTGTGGGAGTTCCGGGCCGCGTCGTTCACCGTGCAGCTCACCCTGTGGGCGGTGCTCGGTGTGGTCTTCGCCTACCTCACCGAACGCGCGTCCCGTCGCGTGACGATCCCGGCCTGACGACATGGGTTCGGGTCTGCTCGTCGCCGGAACGACCTCGGATGCAGGGAAATCCGTGGTCGTCACCGGGATCTGCCGATCCTTGGCGCGGCGCGGCCTGAAGGTCGCGCCGTTCAAGGCGCAGAACATGTCGAACAACTCGATGGTGACGAGCGAGGGCGCGGAGATCGGGCGCGCCCAGTGGATCCAGGCAGTGGCCGCCCGTGCGATCCCCGAGGCCGTGATGAACCCGGTGCTGCTCAAGCCCGGCAACGACCGGCGCAGCCATGTCGTGGTTCTCGGGCGGCCGGCCGGAGCGCTGGAGGCGGGTGAGTTCGCCGGTGGACGACAGCATCTCGCCGACGCGGCATTCGGCGCCTTCGACGACCTCCGTTGCAGATTCGACGTGGTGGTGTGCGAAGGTGCCGGGAGCGCGGCCGAGATCAATCTGCGCGACCACGACTACGTGAACATGGGTCTGGCGCAACATGGTTCGATGCCGACCGTCGTGGTCGGCGACATCGACCGCGGTGGTGTGTTCGCCTCGATGTACGGGACGCTGGCCCTGCTCGACGCCGCGGATCAGCAGTTGATCCGCGGCTTCGTGATCAACAAGTTCCGCGGCGACGTCTCGCTCCTGAAGCCCGGACTCGACTCGCTCGAACGGCTCACCGGCCGCCCGGTGCTCGGCGTGCTGCCGTGGCAACGCGACCTGTGGCTCGACTCGGAGGATTCACTCGCCCTCACCTCCCGTCCCGCACACGACGGTGACGGCGCTCTGAGCATCGCCGTCGTGATGCTGCCGCGGGTCAGCAACTTCACCGATGTCGACGCGTTGTGCCTCGAACCGGACGTGCGGGTCCGCTTCGTCGACGACCCGCGAGCGCTCGCCGGCGCCGACGTCGTGATCGTGCCCGGAACACGCGCGACCCTCGCGGATCTCGCGTGGCTGCGCTCGCGAGGACTCGACACCGCGATCGTCGACCACGCCCGCCGAGGTGGACCGGTCCTCGGTATCTGCGGCGGCTTCCAGATGCTCGGCACGCGCATCGACGACCCGCACGGCGTCGAGGGTGTGCCCGGCGCAAGCGCGGCGGGTCTCGGGTTGCTCCCGGCTCGAACCGAGTTCGGACACGAGAAGGTCCTCCGATTGCCGAGGGGGTCGGCGTTGGATGCGGCTGCCTCCGGATACGAGATCCATCACGGACGCGTCACCGTCGACGGTGGCACCGAATTCCTCGGTGGCACCCGAGAGGGTTCGGTGTTCGGCACCATGTGGCACGGCGCCCTCGAAGGGGACGCGGTGCGCCGGGCGTGGTTACGCGAGGTCGCTGCGGTGGTGGGCCGCGAGATCCGCACCGGGGAAGTGAGTTTCCCGGCTGCACGCGAGGTCCGCATCGAGGCGCTCGCGGACCTCGTCGACGAACATCTCGACATGGAAGCTCTGCTCGCCATGCTCTCCGACGAGCGAACCCTTCCCGTGCTGAGGGGAACCCTCCGGTGACGGTCCTCATCCTCGGTGGGACGGGGGAAGCCCGTTCCCTCGCCGTGGCATTGGACGGAACGGACATCGCGTTCGAATCCTCCCTGGCAGGCCGGGTCCGCAATCCCCGCCTGCCCGTCGGTCCGGTGCGCATCGGAGGGTTCGGTGGCGCAGACGGTCTCGCCCGGTACCTGATCGAGCGCGATATCCGAGCCGTCGTCGACGCCACCCATCCGTTCGCCGCGGGCATCAGCGCGAACGCCGCGACGGCATGCACCACCGCGCACGTGCCGCTGGTGCGCCTGCAACGGCCAGGCTGGCAGGACGAACACGGCCGGTGGACGTGGGTCGACGACCACGACGGCGCCGCGCACGTCGCTGCGACCGGCCGGAGGATCTTCCTCAGCACCGGACGGCAGACGCTCGACCGCTTCGTCGGGCCGCTCGCCGCGCACGACGTGCTCGTCCGCGTCGTCGATCCACTGACGACCGAACTGCCACCGAGCTGGTCGGTGCTGCTCGGACGCGGCCCCTACACACCGAGTGACGAACGGAAGCTGCTGCTCGACAACGGGATCGACACCCTCGTCACGAAGGATTCGGGTGGTTCGCTCACCCGCGGCAAACTCGACGCCGCCGACGAACTGGGCGTGCGCGTGATCGTCATACGCCGCCCGCCCACACCTCGCGGTGTCGCCACGGTGGAGACCGTGACGGCAGCGCGGGAATGGGTCCTCCGGGTCGCGGAGGTCAGACCTGCGGACCTTCGGAACGCAGATCGTCGACCTTCTTCATCGCTTCGCGCAGTTCCCGGAGCCACTGCTCCGAGTGCTGCCCCACGAGCCTGACGGTCCACTTCAGTGCGTCCGAACGGGACCGCGCGACACCTGCGTCGACGAGGGTGTCGAGCACCTTCCGTTCGGGTTGGCGCAGTCGCGTCATGACCGGGACGGCGAGGTGGGTGAACAGGTCGGTCCGGTCGCCGACCTTCACGCCCCAGGCCACCTTGCGGCCGTAGCGGGCCTCGGCCTCGTCGGCGATGCGCATCCGGTCGGCGCGCGTGGTCTCGCGGAATCGAGCGATGCGTCCGTCGATCTCGGTGTCGCTCGTGCCGTCGGGTACCCCGAGGGGGCCGACGACGAAGATTTCCTCTCTGTCGATCTCGATGTCGGGCGGTCCGGTGAACCAGTCGTCGGGGAGCCTGCCGGCGAACCACTCGGCGGCATCGCTCGCGTCGGGGACGTCTGCCTGTTGCCAGCCGCCCGGTCGTCCGAATCCGTGGATGTGTGAATGTCGCATGACGTCCTCCTCGGGACGCGACCCGGTGCGTGTCGCACCGATCGACCTGTGCGTGTTGCACTGATTACAGTGTTGCACTGCAAGCGTGTTGTGCGCCACTGTCGAGCGGCGAACGGTGCGGTCAGCGACCGTTCCGGGGAGTCAGAACTCCGGAGGTGACCGGAGGGGCGCTGCGCAGGGGAGCGGTGGAGAGCACGACGGGTAACCACACCGCGGTGGATGCCATCACCGCGCCCCAGCACAGATACAGGCCCACATGCGGTGCGTGAGAGGTGTGGGCGACCATCCCGGCCTGCGACCAGACGGCGAACAGTCCCACCATCGACGCCGCGCCCGAACCGAGCATCGCGATCGTCGCGGCACCCCACCGGCGGCGGAGCAATGCGACGAGCGGTACGAGGATGCCGAACACCACCACGAAGACGTCGAAGACACGGAGGGGAAGGGTTGCGGCCTCGGAGTCCCAGCGCAGAAGGGTCGTCAGGGACGTCACCGAAGTGGCCTGGGGAAGCAGCAGACCCACGACCAGCAGGGCGACGCACCCGGCCAGGATCCGGACCCGCGAGCGGCCGACGATCACCTCACCGGCGACGCGGTGTTCGATCCGATCGAGATCGTGACGGAATTCCGCCAGGTCGTCCATGGTGCACCCCCGGAGCGCGGCGACGCTTCGGTCCCAGTATGCGACGCGGGTCACATCGGCGCGCGGGTTCGGGAAAGCAGTTTCGGGCAGGCGCGATCGGGCATGCTCCAGGACGTGAGCCGATACGACGCGTACATCTTCGACGTGCAGGGCACGCTGATGGACTTCTACACCCCGGTCACCCGGGCGGTGGCCGATGCGCTCGGACCCGACGCCGATCCGGCGACCGTAGGTGACCTGGTGCGGGCCTGGAGGAGTGACTACTACGAGCGCATCCTCCGTCTCGACCAGTCGGTGGAGAAGTGGTATCGCGTGCAGGACTCCTACGTCGACGGGCTCGGCGACGTGTGCGAGCAGTTCGGGATCGACCTTCCCGAGGACGTGCGCATCGAGACGGCGCGGGCCTGGCAGCGCCTCGAGGCATGGCCGGACGTGCGGCCCGGGCTCGAGGAACTCCGCTCGCAGGCGGTGGTGTCGACGCTGTCGAACACGGACATGGCCACGATGATCACGCTCTTCCGAGACCAGCAACTCGAGGCCGACGCCATCCTCACGGCCGAACTGTTCGGCGCCTTCAAGCCCGAGCGGTTCCTGTACGAACGCACCTGTCGCTATCTCGGGGTCGATCCGTCCCGGGCCGCGATGGCCGCGTCGCATCCCTACGATCTGCGGGCCGCCCGCGAGGTCGGCCTGAACACCGTCTTCGTGTACCGGCCGCTCGAGAACGGCCGCGTCGAGGACGCGGTCGACGACACCGAGGGCGAGTTCGACCATCGCATCGAGGACCTGCGGGACATGCCGTGACAGGTATCTGTCGGCACTCGCTGGAAAAGTGCCGATCATGGCCGAGAACAAGACCCAGCCCACCGATCGTCCGGTGTCGGAGTTCCTCGACGCCGTCGACCATCCGGTACGCCGCGCCGACGGATGGGCACTGCACGACCTGATGTACGACGTCACGAGGCAGCCGGCGGTGATGTGGGGACCGTCGATGGTCGGTTTCGGCCGGTACCACTACCGATACGCCAGCGGACGCGAAGGCGACGCCCTCGCCGTCGGCTTCTCGCCCCGCAAGACGAACCTCGCCCTGTACGGGCTGACGATCGCGCCCGGCGCCGAAGAGTTCCTCGCGACCCTCGGTCCGCACAAACGCGGTGCCGCGTGCCTGTACGTCACGAAGTTGTCGGCCGTGGACACCGACGTGTTGTCGGAACTGGTGCGCATGGGCTACCACCACATGACCACGGTCGAACACACCGCCTGAGGCGGCCGGACCGATCGGGCCCGTCTGTCGGTCGAGTACCGCGTCAGTCGAGCACGAGGTGCCGGGCGGCGATTACCGCGTCCTTCCCGGAGTTCACACCGAGCTTCCGGTACAGCGACCGCAATTGCGTCTTCACCGTGTTCACGCTGACGAATTCGACCTTCGCGATGGTGCGTGCCGAGCGACCCGCGATCAATCCGTCGAGGACCGCGCGTTCGCGCGGCGTCAGTCGCACGACCGGTTTCGACTTCGGATAGGTGGCGGTGTCGAGTGCCGTCGGTTCCGCGGCGGTCGGCAGGGTGACTCCCAGCGAGCCGAGATGACGGGCCATCAGCGGCGAGACCATGGTGAACGGTCGTAACAACCCCGTCTGCTGCGACAGTGTGATCGCCCGGTCGAGATGCGGACGGGCATCGGTGTCACGTCCGAGCGCGCACGCGGCAGCGGCGCCGAGCACGGCCAGTTCCATCGCCTGGCGGGGCGTGCAGTTCGGATCGGTCCTGTAGTGGTGCACGAGCGCTTCGCTGCCGGCCGGATCGCCCGTCAGCAGACGCATGCGGGCATGGACGGGTGCGGTGAACAGGTGGGTGGAGTCGGCGACGAGATTCCGCGCCCGGTCGAAATCGCCCAGCGCCAGTTCGAGATCGGCGCGTATCGCGTTCACGAGTACCGCGTTGTACCCGGCGTGGAGTTCCGGGTGCTTCCGGATCTCGGCCTTGATGCGCCGCAGCCCGTCCATCGGAGTATGGGTGAGCAGCGCGAGAGAGCCCTGTGCGTAGAGGGCGAGTGCCCACAGCTCGTTCGGAGCCGTGGAGGCTTCGATGTCGACGAGGATGTCGAGCGCGACGTCGGATTCGAGTCGGTCGATCGCGAGCAGTGCCGCCGCGATCTGCTCGGCGGTGTGCGCGAGTCGTGCGTTGTCGCGGTGGTGCCGACGAGGCGACCGATCGGTGGAGAGCGCCGCGCGTGCCTCCGGCCCTTCTCCGCGTAGGGCGTGCATGAGTCCGAGTACGGCAGCGGCGTCGTCGACGACGGGCGTCCCGGCTCCGGCGGCACGGGCGCGGCGCAGCATCCCCATCGCCTCGTGCGGACGCACTGCGAAGAAGTAGGTCAGGCCGGCCTGGAAACAGAAGGCGGCGTCGGAGACGACCGTCTCGGGCGTCCCCGACGAGGACACCGCTCTCGACGCGAGCTCGTCGCAGATCGACGCCGCCTCGGTGAACCGTCCTTCCCTCCGCAGGGCGACGACCTGCCCGAGCTGCGCAGCGCCGTTCGATCCGCGGTCGAGGCTCCCCGGCACCACGAGGTAGGTCCTCGTCGGTTCTGCCGGCAGGTCGGCCACGGCCCGTCGCAACAACGACCGGCGGACGGCGTCCGGGTACACCCGGGCCGAGTTCCCGGGCACGGGTTCGACCAGGCCGAGGGATTCGAGGGTGGTGACGAACGTCGGGGCGTCCACGCCCGACTCTGCGAGGGACGCACAGGTCAGCGAGTCGGTCATCGCCGACATCAGGACCGGTCGGAGCAGGTGTGCGAGGAGCGGTTCGTTCTTGATCGTCCGCGCTGTCACCGAGTCGGTCACCGCGTCCACGATGCGGTCGAGGTGCTCGAGCTCCGTCACGTCGGGGATCGGAGCGGGGGACAGGGCTGCGGGGAGACGGCCGATCACGGCCGGTAGCCCTCCGGTGCGGTGAACGATCCGCTCCACGACCCACCGCTCCTGTGGAACACCGGCATCACGCAGGTAGGCAGCTGTTTCGTCGACGGTGAAGGCGAAGTCGTCGGAGGTGAGGATCCTCGTGTCGGAGCGCATGTCCGCACCGACGGAACTCGTGGTGCGGGTCGCGGCGACGATGCGCAGGGTCGGATCGTCGGCGAGCAGAGTGCCGATGCCCTCGGCGACGTCCTCGTCGAGTCGTGCGCCGTCGAGGACGAGGGTGACGGGTGTGTCCACGGTCGAGAGGGTGGTGCGGAGGGCGTCGAATCCCCGGCTCGTGCGCGAGGCTTCGGTGTCGATGCAACGGCGTACGGAATCGAATATCCGGGTCCAATAACGGTCGGCGGCAGAATCTGCCGTGGACGGACCGACGTACGCAATGACGCGACGGGGTTCGGGATCGGTCATGAGCCATGTCCGCAGAAGTGTCGTCTTCCCCGAGAAACGGTGGCCGCGAAGGATCACCAGACGTGGGGCACCGGACAATTCCGAGAACAGGCGACCGCGACAGTAAGGAAAAATCTCGCCACCTCCACGTCGGCTTCCCCCTGCTCAACGGTTCCTTATTTCCTTTTTCGATTCACGAATCGCACGAACAGTAACCGGAATTATGTTTTCGGGCAGAACGAACACGGATTCACCCCGGAATTTCACCCTCGGCCGGAATTCCCGTCGTGGCGGGGAAATATCGGGGAGGTTATCGACGGACGAGGGCGACCGCGATGGCGGTCGCCACGGCTCCGAGTCCGACCTTGGAGGCGAGTCGCGCGGTACGGCCGATATCTTCCGGGGCCGGCGCGGGTCCGTCGCCGAGCGTGCCGCGATCCTCGACCACACCGTGATAGACGTTCGTGCCGCCGAGCCGGATCCCGAGAGCACCGGCGAACGCCGCTTCGACCGGACCGGCATTCGGACTCGGATGCTGACGGGCGTCCCGGCGCCACGCCCGGACCGCGCCCCGGCCGTCGTCACCGAGTGCGACAGCCAGCAGGGCGGTGAGGCGAGCGGGGGCGAGATTGAGCAGGTCGTCGAACCGGGCCGAGGCCCAGCCGAACCGTTCGAGCCGCGGCGTGCGGTGACCGACGCGCGCGTCCAGGGTGTTCGCGGCGCGGTACCCTAGCAGGCCGGCCGGACCGAGGACCGCACCCCACCACAGCGGGGCGACGACGGCGTCGGAGGTGTTCTCGGCGACCGACTCGATCGTGGCGCGCGCGATCCCGTTCTCGTCGAGGCGAGACGGGTCGCGGCCCACCAGGTGGGTCACCTGTTGCCGCGCCGCGGCGAGATCGCCGTCGCGGAGTTGGGCGCCGATCGTCCGGGCCTCGAATCCGAGGGAGCGGCCGCCGAGCACGGTCCAGGTGGTCAGCGCCGTGACCGCCACCGCCAGCACCGGACGACCGCGGGTCGCGCGGTCGGCGACGTATCCCAGCGCTCCGGCAGAGCCGACCAGCAGCGAGGTGAACACCACCCCGGCAACGCGGTGGTCGGCATACAGCCGGCCCTCGGCGGCGCGCGCCAACTTCCCGAAGCCGCTCACGGGATGCCACCGCTGCGGGTCGCCGACGAGTTGGTCGGCGGCGTAGCCGAGCGCCAGTCCGAGTGCCCTGTGCTTCACAGGATCGTTCTCCACGCCTCGACGAGCGTTGCCGTGGTCGCCGCGTCGCGCACCGCGATCCGTACCCAGTCGTCACCGAGGCCGGGGAAGGTGTCGCCGCGACGCAGCGCGAAGCCCTTCTCCCGCAATCTCTCCCGCGTTCCCTCTGGCGTTTCCGCCAGCACGAACGGGGCCGTCGCGGGGGAAACCATGTGGATTCCGAATCCGGTGAGGGCGTCGACGAGAACCTCCCTGTCGCCGGCGATCTCCTGTGCGATCACCTCGGTCTCGCGTACTGCGTCACCGGATGCGCACGCGATCATCGCGGCCGCTGCGGGAGTGGACACCGACCAGGGTGGTTGCTGCGCGGCGAGATCCGCGAGCACTGCGGCGTCGCCGACCACGTATCCGGCGCGCAGGCCCGGGATCGCCCACGTCTTGGTGAGCGACCGCAGCACCACGAGTCCCGGAACGAGGTGTCCCGTCAACGATTCGGTTTCGCCGGGAACGGCGTCCATGAACGCCTCGTCGACCACGACCACCCGTCCCGGTCGGGCCAGTGCCAGGAGCGTGTCGGCCGGGTGCAGGACCGAGGTGGGATTCGTCGGATTGCCGACGATCACCAGGTCGGCATCCTCCGGGACCGCACCCGGATCGAGGACGAACCCGTCGTCGCGGCGCAACACGACCCGCGTGACACGATGTCCGGCGGCCAACAGTGCGGCCTCGGGTTCGGTGAACTGCGGGTGCACCACCACCGGCTTCCGCCACGCCCGTGCCCGAGCGATCAATGTGAACGCCTCGGCACCTCCGGCGGTCGGGAGGACCTCGTCGACGCCGCGGCCGTGACGATCGGCGAGGGCGGCGCGTGCATCGCTCGGGTCGGGATACCGGGCGAGATCGTCCAGCGATGCACGCAGGGCGTCGTCGAGCCATGCCGGTCGCGGTCGGCGCGAGACGTTGACGGCGAGGTCGACCAGCCCCTCGGTCGCGTCGCGGTCGCCGTGATGGTGCAGGTCGGGTTCGGGTGTTCGACGACGCGCAGGTGCCGAGGTGGGTTCGGGAGCGGGCTCCGCCGACCGTGCGGCGTCTGCGAAACGTCGTGCGAGATCGGGATGTCCGGCCCAGTGCGTGTGCAGGTACGACGCGTGCACGCTCGCGGTGGCGATGCCGTCCGGCCGGCCGTCGAGCAGCCACGCGGAAGACGAGCCGGAATCGATCACGGTGCGGTGGAATTCGTGACCGGTGACGCGGGTGCCGGCGGGGGCGAGCAGGGTGTCCTGCGGTGCGATCGCGGTGCGGTAACCGAGGGTCAGGCGCGGGGTCATCCGTGCCACCGTGTCGAGGGCGCCGACCATCTCGTGCCCGTCGACCTCGCGCCCCAGATAGAGCAGACCGGCGCACTCGGCGACGGTCGGAACTCCCGCCGCGATCGCCGC
>NZ_JBKFBA010000017.1:11109-63930 GCF_053345925.1 Rhodococcus sp. C26F | reverse complement strand
AGGGGGAGGTTCGCGGCGAGGTCGGCGGCATGTACCTCGGGGAACCCGCCGCCGAGGTAGATGCCCGCGGTGCCGGTGGGCAGTCGTTCGTCGCGCAGGGGATCGAAGGTCACCGGTCGGCATCCGTGTGCGCGCAGCAGTTCCTCGGTCTCGGTGTAGCGGAAGGTGAAAGCGCGGCCTCCGGCGACGGCGATCACCGGTCCGTCCTCGGTGGGCGTACCCGGCGACCACGGTGTTGCCGGCAGGTCGGGTGCCGCCGAGGCGATACCGACGATCTCGGTGAGATCGATGCGCTCGGCGATCCGCGCGGCGAGCCGATCCACCTGCGCGGTCGCCTCGTCGCGCTCTTCGGCGGGCACCAACCCGAGATGGCGCGAGGGGACGGTGACGCCGTCGTCGCGACCGAGCACCCCGAGCACCGGGATGCCGGTCGGTTCGAGTGCGCGGATCACCTCGTCCGAATGTCGCTGCGATCCGGCCTTGTTCAGGATCACACCGGCGATCCGCGTGCCGCGGTCGTAGGACGCCATGCCGTGCACGATCGCCGCGATCGACCGGGAGGCGTGCGAGACGTCGACGACGAGGATCACCGGTGCGGACAGCAGGGCCGCGGTGTGGGCGGTGGACGCGTGCCCGTCGGTGCCGATCATCCCGTCGTACAACCCCATGACCCCTTCGATCACGGCGATGTCCGCACCGGCGGCGCCGTGCAGGAAGAGAGGAGCGACGAGGTCCTCGCCGACGAGGTGCGGGTCGAGGTTGCGGCCCGGTCGGCCGGTGGCGAGCGAGTGGTAGCCGGGATCGATGTAGTCGGGACCGATCTTGTGCCCCGACACGATGTGGCCGGCGCGACGCAGTGCCGCCATGAGGCCCGTGGCGACGGTGGTCTTCCCGTGCCCGGATGCCGGTGCGGCGACGACGACGCGTGGAACTCTCACCACTCGATCCCTCGCTGGCCCTTCTGTCCCGCATCCATCGGATGCTTGACCTTCGTCATCTCCGTCACCAGGTCGGCGACCTCGACGAGTTTCGGGTGCGCCCGCCGCCCCGTGATCATGACGTGCTGGTGTCCCGGCCGTGAGGTCAGCGTATCGACGACCTCGTCGATGTCGACCCAGCCCCAGGCGATCGGATAGGTGAACTCGTCCAGTACGTACAGGCCGTGCTGCTCCGCGGTGAGACGTCGCTGGATCTCACGCCACCCGGCGAGCGCATCGGCGGCATGGTCCTCCTCAGTGCCTTCCTTGCGCGACCACGACCAGCCGGAACCCATCTTGTGCCACTCGATCGGCCCCCCGGTGCCGCGCTCGGCGTGCAGATCGGCGAGGGTTTCGAAGGCGGTCTGCTCGCCGAGTCGCCACTTGGCGGACTTGACGAACTGGAAGACGGCGACCGACCAGCCCTGGTTCCAGCCACGCAGTGCGAGGCCGAATGCGGCTGTGGACTTTCCTTTTCCGTCGCCGGTGTTGACCATCAGCAGCGGCCGGTTGCGGCGCTGGCGGGTGGTGAGACCGTCGGCGGGGACGACGGTGGGTTGTCCCTTCGGCATCAGGCGGCCCTCTCCCGGACGATTCCGGTCAGTGCGTCGGCATCGACCTCACCGACGGGCGCGTACTCGGCGCCGAGGCGTTCGGCGAGACGGGCCGCGAGACCCATCCGGAACCGGCCCGTCTCGGAATCGACCACCACGGAGGAGATTCCCTGTGCAGCGATGACGTCCGCGGCGTCGAGCGAGCGCTGCACAGCATCCGGTCCGGCAGTGGCGCGACCGTCGGTGACCACGACGAGCAGGGCGCGTCGACGCGGATCCCGCAGGGAATGACGCCGAAGGGTGGCGGCCGCTTCGATCAACCCCTCCGCCAGCGGGGTCCGCCCACCGGCGGGAAGTTCTCGCAGCCGTGCGGCAGCCACGTCCACCGAATTCGTCGGCGGGAGTGCGACGGTCGCGCCGGTGCCGCGGAAGGTCACGAGTCCGACGGTGTCGCGACGGCGGTAGGCGTCGAGCAGCAGCGACAGGACGGCGGTCTTGACCTGCACCATACGGTTGCGTGCTGCCATCGACCCGGATGCGTCGACGCAGAGCAGGACGAGATTGGTCTCGCGGCCTTCGATGATCTTGCGGCGCACCTGCCGACCCCGATCGGTGAAGGCGGACGCGCGGATCGTGGCGGGCAGATGAACCGGGCCGGTGTCGCCGCGGCGACTGCCCACGGTACGGCCGATCGTGGTGACCGCCCGCGACCGGCGACCAGCCGCCCCGCGCCCGACCCGATCGACGGAGAACACCCTGGCGCGAAACGGATCCGTCGCCGACGCCAGGCTGGTGGACGACCGATCACCCGAACCGGAGGACGTCTCCGCCGCCGAGTCGTCGGGTGCGCTCTCGCCACCACCGGGATCGTCGTCGGGGCCGGGATCGGGATCCGGATCGTCTCCACCGAGAAGTTCGTCGAGCAGGTCGTCGCTGCTGGTGGGGGCATCGAACGGGTTGCGGCGCCGACGGTGCGGAAGCGCGAGCCGGGCTGCTGCCGCGATGTCCTCGCGTGTCACCTCGAGGCGGCCGTGCCAGGCGGCGTGTGCGATGGCGGTGCGGGCGGTGACCAGGTCGGCGCGCATGCCGTCCACGTCGAACGCCGCACACACTTCGGCGATCGAGACCAGTGCGTCGTCGCTCAGCACGACCTGCGGGACGAGTTGGCGTGCGGAGACGACGCGGCGCGACCACTCGGCATCCCGATCCGCCCATCGCGCGGTGAATCCGGCCGGGTCGGTGTCGAAGGCCATCCGCCGCCGCACGATCTCGGCGCGCATGTGCGGGTCGCGGGGCGCGGCCACGTCCACCGCGAGACCGAAGCGGTCGAGCAACTGCGGGCGGAGCTCACCCTCCTCGGGATTCATGGTTCCGACCAGCACGAATCGGGAGGCGTGCTCGACGGAGACCCCGTCGCGTTCGACGGTCGAGCGACCCATCGCCGCGGCGTCGAGGAGCAGGTCGACCAGGTGGTCGTGCAGGAGGTTGACCTCGTCGACGTACAGCACGCCGCGGTGGGCCAGTGCCAGAAGACCGGGTTCGTATTCGGCCGTGCGGTCGGCCAGTGCCTTGCCGAGGTGCAACGCTCCGGTGACGCGATCCTCCGCCGCGCCGACGGGCAGTTCCACCAGTCGAACCGGCCGGACATGCGAGCCCGTATCGGCCGGATGGGGGCCGTCCGGGCAGGACGGATCGGGGGTGTCCGGATCGCACGAGAACCGGCACCCGTCCACGACGGTGACCGGCGGCAACAGTGCGGCGTGGGCACGCACCGTCGTCGATTTCGCGGTGCCCTTCTCGCCACGCACCAGCACTCCGCCGATCGACGGCGACACCGCACACAGGGTCAGGGCCAGCGCGAGGTCGTCGGAACCGACCACCGCGCCGAACGGATATACGTGCACTTCGACCTCCACAGGCTCCCGCTGGGATGTTCTTCGCGGCAAGCTGTTCGAAGGCCGGTATTCGGACTTCCCGGTCGGACGCCGTGCGATCGCCTTCCCGGACCGGACGGTCCAGTGGCTGCGCGGATGCGCGTGATCGACGACTCCCGGGTCACCGCAGCGGGCCTGTGCCGGATTCTCACCGGCTTCCCGATTATCCCCGTGAGGGGCACCTTCGATTGCCTTGCCACGGCCGAGTCTAGGCCATGGCGCGTGGGCTATGGTTCACCGCCATGGGACCGATGCGACAGACGACAGGCATCACCGTTGTCGGAATCGGGGCGGACGGATGGTCCGGTGTGCCGTCCACCGTCCGGGAGCGGATTCTCGCGGCCGAGGTCCTGCTCGGCGGCCGGCGCCACCTCGACCTGGTTCCCGCCGGCACAGCGGTGCGCGAGGAGTGGCCGTCGCCGCTCCTGCCCGGGCTCGACGACCTCCTCGACCGGCACGCCGGCAAGGACGTCGTCGCGCTCGCATCCGGTGATCCGCTGGTCTCCGGGATCGGCACCACACTGATCCGACGCCTCGGAGGCGACGCCGTGGAGGTGATCCCGGCGATCTCGTCGGTGGCACTGGCCCGTGCACGCATGGGCTGGTCCGCGGAGGAGTGCGAGACGGTCACCGTCGTGGGTCGCGAGATCGATGCTCTGCGCAGAGTTCTGACGCGCGGGCGCAAACTCGTCGTCCTCGTCGACGGTGCACGTGTCGCGGATGTTGCGACGCTCCTGGAGGCCGCCGGTTTCGGGAACTCACGGGTCGCGGTGTTGTCGCATCTCGGTGCTGCGGACGAGTCCCGGATCGATGCGAAGGCGGCCCATCTGACCGATACGGGCGTCCGGTCTCTGAGTCTGATGTGCGTCGAGGTCGAGGGACCTGCCGGGTTGTCGACAGTGCCCGGTCTCGACGACTCCCTGTTCGAACACGACGGGCAGCTCAGCAAGCGGACCGTGCGCCTCGCGGCGGTGGGCGCACTCGCGCCGCGACCAGGGGAGTTGCTGTGGGACGTCGGTGCGGGAGCCGGGTCCGTCGGAATCGAATGGGCGCGAACCGATCCGCGGTGCCGCACTCTCGCGATCGAGAAGGACGAGCGGCGGGCCGGCGCGATCGAGCGCAATGCTGCCGCTCTGGGTGTGCCGTCGACCGTGCGCGTCGTCCGAGGTGCTGCACCTGCCGCGCTCGTCGGACTCCCGACGCCCGATGCGATCTTCGTGGGCGGGGGAGGAAGTCGCGAGGGCGCGCTCGATACGTGCTGGGACGCATTGCCTCCCAGTGGTCGGCTCGTCGCGCACGCGGTGACGCTGGAGACCGAGGCCGTCCTGGTGCAATGGTGGAAGACGCACGGCGGTGAACTCACTCGTCTGTCCGTCGAACACGCAGATCCCATAGGAACATTCACCGGCTGGCGTGCGCAGCGACCGGTCGTGCAATGGAGCGCAGTGAAAGGCGAACGATGACCGTCCATTTCGTCGGATCCGGACCCGGAGCGGCCGACCTGCTCACACTGCGAGCGGTGAACCTGCTGCGCGAGGTCCCGGCCGTGCTGTACGCCGGTACCTATCTCGATGCCGAGACCCTCTCGCACTGCCGTGACGACGCCGAACTGGTCGACACGCAACACCTGGACCTCGACGAGATCACCGCACATCTCGTCGACGCACACCGGCGCGGACTCGACGTCGTGCGGCTGTGCTCCGGCGACCCGTCGCTGTACTCGGCGCTCACCGAGCAGACGCGACGGCTCGACGCCGCGGGCGTGCCGTGGGACGTCACACCCGGTGTGCCCGCCTACGCCGCGGCGGCGGCGGCACTCGGTACCGAGCTGACGGTCCCCGAACTCGTGCAGACGGTCGTGCTGACCCGCACGCAGGCCCGATCGACGGCGATGCCCGACAGCGAGGCTCTGGCGCGGGTCGCAGGAATCCGGGCGAGTCTCGTGCTGCACCTGGCGATCACCCGCATCCGCGTCCTTGCCGAAGAACTCACTGCCGAATACGGCGCCGATTGCCCCGTCGCGGTGGTCGCGTTCGCGTCGCGACCGAACCAGGTCGTGCTGCGCGGCACCCTTGCCGACATCGCCGACGGTGTCGAAGCCGCGGGGCTGAAGCACACCGCGGTCATCGTCGTCGGACAGGCTCTCGGCGTGCGTGAACGGCCCGATGTGGCCTGCTCACACCTCTACGACCCTTCCCGCGAGCGCGCCGGTCTCGGATAGCTCCATCCCCGCGCGCCGAACCGGGTTCGCCCCGGTTGCAACAGCGGCGAACCCCGGTTCACCGCGCGAACCTGTTGACAACCCGGGGGTGAACGCCGTTCACTCGATCCCGGGGTGAACGTTGTTCACCCCGCAGGGTGGCAACGGAGATGGGGACATGGGACGAACGACACCGGCGTCGAGTACGACGATCATGACCCTGCTGAGCCTGGCGGGTCTCGTCGCGGCTCTGCAGACCACGCTGGTCATTCCGCTGCTTCCGGACTTCCCGGAGATCCTCGACGTCTCGGCCGGCGCCGCGACCTGGCTGGTCACCATCACGCTGCTGACCGGAGCGGTCGCGACCCCCATCGTCTCCCGCTCGGCCGACATGTTCGGCAAGCGCCGGATGATGGTGCTGTCGCTGGCGATGATGGTCGTGGGGTCGCTCATCGCCGCGCTCGGCGGGAGCTACATCGCCGTCCTCGTCGGCCGCGCGCTGCAGGGCTTCTCCTCGGCACTCATCCCGGTGGCCATGGCCGTGCTGCGCGACCTGCTGCCCCGAGAGAAGGTCGCGGGCGCAGTGGCGCTGACCAGCGCCACGATGGGCATCGGCGGCGCCCTGGGTCTGCCCACAGCGGGCGTTCTCTACGACACCCTGGGATGGGCCTCGGTCTTCTACGTCTCGGCGGCTGCCGGTGTGCTCCTGTTGGTCGGCATCCTCGTCACGGTTCCGGCGGGCGCATCGGGCAACCGGGGCCGCTTCGACCTCGTCGGCGCAGTGCTGCTGTCGCTCGCGCTGGTGGCACTGCTGCTCGGCATCTCGAAGGGGCCGGTGTGGGGCTGGTCGAGTCCGCAGACCCTCGTGAGCCTCGGGGCGGCTGCCGTGGTCCTCGCCGTCTGGGTCCCGTACGAACTGCGCGTTCCCGTCCCCATGGTGGATCTGCGCGTCTCGTCGCATCGGCCTGTACTGCTCACCAACATCGCCGGGCTCTTCGTCGGCTTCGCGGCGTACGCGAACACCCTCTCCACCACACAGCAACTGCAGCTCCCCGAGATCACCGGCTTCGGATTCGGTCTCAGTGCGGCGACCGCCGGTCTGTGCATGGTTCCGGGTGGACTCACGATGCTCGTCGTCTCCCCGCTGTCGGCCCGCATGACCGCACGATTCGGCGGCCGCATCACCCTGCTGGCCGGGGGACTGCTCATGACCGTGGCCTACGGATTCCGCATGATCTTCGACGACACGGTCGCACTCATCGTCCTCGGCGCCGTCTTCGTGGCGATCGGCAACGCGATGGCCTTCGCCACCATGCCGGCGCTGATCATGGGTGCGGTCCCACTCACGGAGACCGCGGCGGCCAACGGTCTCAACAGCCTGCACCGGACGATCGGCTCGTCGACCATGAGTGCCGTCGTCGCCGCCTTGGTCGCCGGTCTCACCATCGAGGTGGCCGGAACGGTCTTCCCGTCCCACAGTGCCTTCGTGGCGATGTTCGGAATCGCCGGCGTCGCGACGTTCTCCGCTAGCCTGGCAGCCATGTTCCTGCCGAGACATCGACCGTCGACGACGAGCGTCGCCGACGCATCCGTGGAGGCGAAGGCATAGGTGACCGAGCGAACCACCCGCGACGTCATCCTCGACGCCGCACGGCCGCTGTTCGCCGAGCGGGGCTTCAACGGAACCACCATCAGGGACGTCGCCGAAGCGGCCGGTGTCTCACCGGCTCTCGTGATGAAGCTGGCCGGCAGCAAGGCCGAACTGTTCCAGGCGGCGGCTCCGGATTCTCCTGGGCTCGCCGAGGCCACCCGTCACGACGAGCCGGTCGGCTACCGGTTGGTGCGCGCAGTCGTCGAACGACGGGATTCGGACGACTACGACTTCTGGGCGGTGGCACCGTTCCTGATGCGTGAGGCGGCGGATCCGGCCATCACCCGCGCGCGGACGAACGAGCGGGTCGTCGCCCGGATCGCGGCACTGATCGGGGACGAATCCGGGGGGCTGGTGCGCTCCCAGATGGTCGTCACCCTCCTATTGGGACTGGCGGGCAGCCTGAGGACGTTCGAGCTGCTGCCGCCCGACGAGATGCCCAGCGAGACTCTGATCGAGACCTACGGCCGGCTCGTCCAGTCGGTCGTCGACGATCCCGAACTCTGACCGTCGACCGACCGTTTCGTCCACACCGCACCGGTAGGTGTCACGGAGGTGCCCGCAGCGCCGACGATGAGCAGGCACTTCATGTCGATGCTCGCCGGATCGAGTTTCTCGAGCGTCGTGACCTCGAGCGACTCGCCGGACCGTCCCACGTCGCGTCCGATCACGACGACGGTGTCGGCCGGGCGATGCTTCAGCAGTACAGTTTTCGCATCCGCGACCTGCGTCGTCCGAGACCGCGAGGCCGGGTTGTAGATGCCCAGGACGAGATCGGCCTCGGATACCGCAGCCAACCGCTTCTCGATCACGTCCCACGGTTTGAGTCGATCCGACAGGCTCATCACCGCGAAGTCGCCGCCGATCGGGGCGCCGGCACGCGCCGCGACCGCCTGCACCGCGGAGACCCCCGGCAGGACGCGAATCGGCACCGACGCGTATGTCTCGTCCTGCGCAGCCTCGAACACCGCCGACGCCATGCCGAACACCCCGGCATCACCACCGGAGACAACGGCGACCTTCTCACCCGCCAGGGCGAGGTCGAGAGCGAATCGCGCGCGGTCCACCTCGACGGTGTTGCCGCTGGAATGACGGTGCAGGCCGGGACGTACCGGGACGCGATCGACATACGGTCCGTATCCGACGACGTGATCGACCTGTGCGAGTGCGTCGGCGGCCTCGGGGGTCAGCCACTTCTCGTCCGCCGGGCCCAACCCGACGACGAGCAGTTCGTTCGCGTCCGGATGTGTCGCCTCGACCGCGACGGACGGCCGCGATCGGTCGGCGACCGACCGATTCCTCGGAGAGCGGTCACCGGCGGTGAGGATCACCGAGAAGTACGGCACCGCGTCGGCGTCGACCTCGGCGACCGGAAGGATGCGTTGCCGATCCATCGACGCGCGTTCGACATAGACGGCGTCGTCGAGGCGCCCGGACTGGGCGAGAGCCTCCCGGACGGCGGGAAACGTCCTGCCCAGCTTCATGATCGCCGCACCGTCGGTGTCGGCGAGTCGCCGTGCGAGCTCCGGGGCGGGCAGTGTGCCGGGCAGGATGGTGAGGACGTCGGTGCGCCGCACCATCGGTTCGGCGGCTGCAGCAGAGGCGGCGGACACCGAGGTCACCCCTGGCACCACTTCCGTCGGGTATCGCGGAGCGAGGCGGTCGTGCAGGTACATGTACGAGCCGTAGAACAGAGGGTCGCCCTCGCAGAGCACGACGACAGTACGTCCCGCGTCGAGGTGGACGGCCAACCGGGCGGCGGACTCGTCGTAGAAATCGGCGATCGCACCGTCGTAGCCGCCCGGGTGATCGGTGGTGCCCGTCGTCACCGGGTACACCAGCAGTTCCTCGATCACGCCGTCAGGGATCAGATCGGCGGCGATCGATCGGGCGATGGAGCGGCCGTGCGTACCGGAGTAGTACGCGAGGACGTCCGCCTCGGCGATCAGCCGCGCAGCCTTGCGTGTGATGAGTTCGGGATCGCCGGGGCCGAGACCCACGCCGTAGAACCTGCCGGACACCATCTCGCTCATTCCTTCTCCTGCGCAAGTGCATTGATCGCGGACGACGCCATCGCCGACCCGCCGCGACGTCCCCGGACCACCAGATGGGGGATCTGCAGCCGATGGTCGAGCAGTGCCTCCTTCGACTCCGCGGCGCCGATGAAGCCGACGGGAACACCGACGATCGCCGCCGGTCGCGGGGCGCCGTCGTCGAGCATCTCGAGCAGGTGGAACAGGGCGGTCGGGGCATTGCCGATCGCAACGACAGCCCCCTCGAGGCGGTCGGCCCACAGTGACACCGCCGCCGCGGAGCGGGTCGTGCCCCACCGCTCGGCGAGTTCGGGGACACGCGGGTCGGCGAGCAGACACATCACGTCGTTGTCGGCAGGCAGGCGCGTACGGGTGACCCCGGAGGCCACCATGTTCGCATCCGTGAGGATCGGAGCACCTGAGTTCAGTGCAGTGCGCGCGGCCGGAACAAGATCGGGATGGATGACGAGATCCCGTGCCAGATCGGTCTGTCCGCTCGCATGGATCATCCGGACCGCGACCTTCTCCGCACTCGCAGGAATCGCGGACAGATCCGACTCGCTGCGGATCGTCGCGAACGACCGGACGTAGATCTCGGCGCCGTCGGTGACGTAGTCGTACCGGCGCGGGGGAGGTCGAAGGGTCACGGGGTGCTCCTGGCAAGAACGACGCGGTGAGGCGAGTGCGGTGCGCCGCAGACGCGTTCGCATCCGGCGACGTGAATTCGGGAATCGGTGGTGTTTCCGGCGACGATCCGGCGAGCCAGCGCTCGGGTGTCACCTTCGGCGAGGCTACACCCGGGCGCCCCCGTGCACGCGGTCACCCGCTGCCACGCCGAATCCGGGGCCGTCTCGAAGCCGGTCTCGCGAAGCGCGACGAGATCCGACCCGGACGGGAGTATCAGGCCGCGCCAGGGCGTGACGACCACACCTCGATCGGGCAGCGCAGCAACCATGGCGGGGGTGAGGATTCCCAGGGGGACCAGCCCCGACACCGCATCGCCGAGCACGCCGTACGGCATCGTGAAGGCCGGTGGCCGCGGAGCGGGATCGGTGCCACCGAGTTCCGCTCCCGCACGCGGGAGTTGACGCACGTGCCACACCGACTCGCGAATCTCGACGAACCGGCGGGCCTGGCGCAGGAGCATCTCGGGAACCTGGGTGAGCCGCACCGTCGGCCCGTCGAGTCCACCCACGACGATCCGTGCCGTCCCGCCGCCGAGCGCGACCGCGGTGAGATCGCACCGCAGCGTCACCACGTCGCCGCGGCCGTCGTCGAGGCCGAACAGGAACCGGCCGGGCAGATCGGCGAGGACCGGATCGGCGCACAGTCCGGCGTCGAGTTCGCGAACGAGAGGCCGGACGTCGGCGAGTCCTCCCGCGAGACCCGACAGCGGCGACGCGACGATGTTCCGCACCCGTTCGTGGCTCGCCGACGGCAGCAGCCCGGCCGCCGTGACGGCGTCGGCCAGTCCCGCGGGGACGGCACCGAACTCGTCGAGGTCGATACCTCTGAGCTGCAGGTTCCCTCGCGACGTCAGATGGACGTCGCCGTCGGCGTAGGCGATCGACGCGTCCGACAGTGCTCGGAGCGCCCCGTCGGGCACCTGCCCTCCGGGCACGCGCAGCCGCACCAGTGCGCCGTCCGCCGCGACATGTGGGCGAAGGATTCCGGGGCACCGATCGGGAGGGAAAGGGGGTGGCAGAGCATCCACAGACGCACATGGTTGCACACCTTTCCGGCCGGGTGCGCTACTCTCACCTTGCCGTGGTGCTCGGGAAGCCGGTGGGAAACCGGCGCGGCCCTCGCCACTGTGAGCGGATAGTTGCTCGCCCTCGTCCGTACCGGTCCGCCGGTGTGGAGGCCACTGGATCTCATCCGGGAAGGTCGGCGCAGCAGCGGTGACCCGTCAGCCAGGAGACCGGCCACGGCACGTGAGGTCCACGAGGGTTTTGGAGACTGAACATGGCTGTACGCCTGTGTTTTCGGGTTGCGTCGTGACGCGCCTGACTTTGTTGTCGACGTCCGACACCGACCTGCTGTCGGCTCTGTCGAGCGATGTCGAGTGGGCGCTGGGTAACCCGTCCCGCCTCGACGTGTCCACCGAACTACCTGGTCTGCTCAGCGGATCGGACCTGGTCGTCGTGCGGATCCTGGGGTCCGCACGCAGTTGGCGCGACGGGCTCGACACCGTGCTCGCGGCCGGCGTCCCGGTCGTCGTTCTCGGTGGTGAACAGACCCCGGACGCCGAGCTCATGGGGCATTCGACGGTGCCGATCGGCATCGCCGCCGAGGCACACCGCTATCTCGCGTACGGCGGTCCCGCCAACCTCGCGCAGCTCCATGCCTTCCTCACCGACACCGTGCTGCTCGGCGGTGAAGGCTTCGATCCGCCCGTCGAACTGCCCGAATGGGGTGTGCTCGACCGGCCCGAGGGGCCGGCCGACGACCGGCTGCCGCGCGTCGGTGTGCTGTTCTACCGGGCCCACCACACCAGCGGAAACGTGCAGTTCGCGCACGATCTCGCGGACGCGATCGACGCGACCGGCAGGGCCCGCGGCGTCGTGATCCACTGCGCGTCGTTGCGCGGAGCGCCCGAGGATCTGCTCGCCGAAATCGGCACTCTCGATGCGCTCGTTGTGACGGTGCTGGCGGCCGGCGGAACCAAGCCCGCCACCGTGAGCGCGGGAGGCGAGGACGAGGCGTGGGACGTCGGGGCGCTCGCTGCGCTCGACATCCCGATCCTGCAGGCGCTGTGCCTGACCTGGAGCCGCGATGCCTGGGCGGAGTCCGACGACGGTGTCTCACCGTTGGATTCGGCCACCCAGATCGCAGTGCCCGAATTCGACGGGCGCATCATCACGGTGCCGTTCTCGTTCAAGGAACTCGGCGCCGACGGTCTGCCCCGTTACGTCACCGACCCGGAACGATGCCGCCGCGTGGCCGGTATCGCGGTCGCGCACGCGCGGCTTCGGCACGTGCCGGCGGCGCAGCGCCGGATCGCGATCATGCTGTCCGCGTACCCCACCAAGCATTCCCGCGTCGGCAATGCCGTCGGTCTCGACACACCGGTGTCGGCGATCCGCATGCTGCGCGCCCTGCGCGAGGCCGGATACGACCTCGGCGACGGCTTCCCCGGCATGGACGTCGAGGACGACACCGCCGCCGGTAACACCCTCATCCACGCCCTGATCGATGCGGGTGGTCAGGACGAGGAGTGGCTCACCGCCGATCAGCTCGCCGGAAACCCGGTGCGGGTGAGCACATCCGACTATCTGGCATGGACGAAGGATCTGCCTGCCGAGCTCACCGACGCGATGATCGAGGCGTGGGGCCCGGCGCCCGGGTCGTTGTTCGTCGACGGCAGCGGCGACGACAAGGCGATCGTGCTGGCGACCCTGCAGGCCGGCAACGTGGTGCTGATGATCCAGCCGCCCCGCGGCTTCGGTGAGAATCCGGTGGCGATCTACCACGATCCCGACATGGCGCCGTCGCACCATTACCTCGCCGCGTACAAGTGGATCGAGCACGGCTTCGGTGCCGATGCCGTGGTTCACCTGGGCAAACACGGTTCGATGGAATGGCTGCCCGGGAAGAACGCGGGCCTGTCCGCGGCGTGCGCGACCGACGCGGCCATCGGCAATCTGCCGCTGATCTATCCGTTCCTCGTCAACGATCCGGGTGAAGGTGCGCAGGCCAAGCGCCGTGCCCATGCGATCATCGTCGATCACCTGATCCCGCCGATGGCGCGCGCCGAATCGTACGGCGACATCGCTCGTTTGGAGCAACTGCTCGACGAGTACTCGAATATCGCCGCGATGGACCCGGCGAAACTGCCCGCGATCCGCGCGCAGATCTGGACGTTGATCCAGGCGGCGAAACTCGATCACGATCTCGGGCTCGACGACCGCCCGCACGACGCCGAATTCGACGACTTCCTGCTGCACGTCGATGGATGGTTGTGCGAGGTCAAGGATGCGCAGATCCGCGACGGCCTGCACGTTCTCGGTGCCGCACCGGTCGGGGAGGCACGGGTGAATCTGGTGCTGTCGATCCTGCGTGCCGCCCAGGTATGGGGTGGCAAGAGTAACGCCGTCCCTGGACTGCGCACCGCGCTGGGACTGAAGCCCGACGCTCCGCTGACCGAGGTCGACGGAATCGAGAACATCGCACGGGCGCTCGTGCAGGCCATGGAGGACGACGACTGGAACACCGGGTCGGCCGAGCGCGTTGTCGAATCCGTTCTCGGCCATCCCGATTCCGGGGTCGTGCGGGTGCTCACCTTCGCTGCCGACGAAGTGGTTCCCCGGCTCGCGGGCACGACTGCCGAGCTCGACGCCGTGCTCCACGCGCTCGACGGCGGGTACGTCCCGGCCGGACCGTCCGGTTCACCCTTGCGTGGACTGGTCAACGTGCTGCCGACCGGGCGCAACTTCTACACCGTCGACCCGAAGGCCGTCCCGAGCCGCCTCGCATACGACACCGGTGTCGCGTTGGCGGACAACCTGATCGAGCGATATCTCGCCGACACGGGGGAGTATCCGCAGTCGGTCGGTCTGTCGGTGTGGGGGACCTCGGCGATGCGCACCGCCGGCGACGACATCGCCGAGGTGCTCGCGCTCATCGGTGTGCGTCCGGAATGGGACGCCGAGTCGCGTCGGGTTCGCGAACTGACCGTGATCCCGCTCGAGGAACTCGGCCGGCCCCGCATCGACGTCACGGTCCGCATCTCGGGTTTCTTCCGCGATGCGTTCCCGCACGTCATCGGGATGCTCGACGACGCGATCCGCATGGTCGCCGCCCTCGACGAACCCGACGAGCAGAACTTCGTGCGAGCCCATGCTCGGCGGGACGAAGTCGAACACGGCGACGCCGACCGTGCGGTGCGGCGCATCTTCGGATCGAAGCCCGGCTCGTACGGTGCCGGCATCCTGCAGCTCATCGACTCCGGGAACTGGCGCACCGACGCCGATCTCGCCGAGGTCTACACCGCGTGGGGTGGCTTCGCCTACGGGCGTGGGTTGCACGGTGTTCCGGCCGCCGACGACATGCGTGCGAACTACCGGCGGATCGCGGTGGCGGCGAAGAACACCGACACCCGCGAACACGACATCGCCGATTCGGACGACTACTTCCAGTACCACGGCGGCATGGTCGCAACGGTGCGAGCGCTGACGGGCACCGACCCGAAGGCGTACATCGGCGACTCCACCACCCCCGATGCGGTGCGCACCCGATCACTGGCGGAGGAGACCGCACGGGTGTTCCGCGCCCGGGTCGTCAACCCGCGGTGGATCGGTGCGATGCGGCGGCACGGCTACAAGGGCGCCTTCGAACTCGCCGCCACCGTCGACTACCTGTTCGGCTACGACGCCACCGCAGGTGTCGTCGAGGACTGGATGTACGAGTCGCTTGCCCAGAACTACGCGCTCGACCCCGCGAACCAGCAGTTCCTCCGCGAAGCGAATCCGTGGGCGTTGCGCGGCATCGTCGAACGACTCACCGAGGCGGCCGATCGCGGGTTGTGGTCCGAGCCCGATCCGGAGACGATGAACAGGCTGCAGCAGGCCTATCTCGACGTCGAGGGCGATCTCGAGGACCGGGGGTGAGAGTTCGGCTCATCGGGATCGGCCCCGGCGGACCGGACGATCTCACGGTCGCGGCGGTGCACGCCCTCGAGAGCGTCGACGTCTTCCTCGTGCCCGACAAGAAGCGGGGCGTGGACGATCTCGTGGCGGTCCGCGAGGAGGTCCTGCGCCGCCACACCTCCGGTGCGCATCGGGTGATCGTGGTGCCCGACCCGCCCCGGGACCGTAACCCGGCGCACTACGGCGACGAGGTACGCGACTGGCACGCCGCCCGCGCCGAGGCCTACGAGACCGTTCTGCTCGACCGGATCGGAGACGACGAGACCGTCGGCTTCCTGGTCTGGGGCGATCCGAGCCTGTACGACAGCACGATCCGTGTCGTCGACCGCGTCCTCGAACGCGGGAGGGTGCGGTTCGACTACGACATCGTCCCCGGGGTCAGCAGCGTGCAACTGCTCGCGGCCCGACATCGTCTCGTGCTCAACACCATCGGCGGTCCGATCACCGTGACGACCGGTCGTCGGTTGCTTCAGGACGTCGCAGCGGGTGCGTCGAACATCGTGGTGATGCTCGACGGCGGCCTCGCCTGCACCGACCTCGACGGGACGTGGAGCATCTGGTGGGGTGCGAATCTGGGAACCGACGACGAAGAACTCGTCGCGGGCAAGCTTGCCGAAGTGCTTCCGGAGGTCCGTGAGGCCCGTGCCCGGGCCAAGCACGCGCGCGGCTGGGTGATGGACACCTACTTGCTGCGACGGGGTTGAGCAGTCCAGGCCAGGACCGCACTGCTGCCCACCACCCCGAACAGGGTGCCCAGCAGGAACCCCCCGAAATTGGCCGCGGGTAGCGCCACGAGCGCGACCAGCATCGCGACGACGCCCGCAGGAACACGCAGACCCGGTCGCACCAGCACGCCCACTCCGCACAGCGCCATGAACACTCCCAGGAAGAGGGTGGAGACGCCCGAGATGGTGCTGATCGACACCAGGACGTCCCCGACGCGGAAGGTGGTGTAGGCGGGCAGCAACAGGAACACCGCCGAGACGCACAGCAGTATCGCGCCGATGAAGGGACGCTCGCGTCGCCATTCGCGGAACCGTTCCCGCCGGGTGCCGGTCGCGGTCGTCAGCACTCGTGGGCTCCGGTCCGGACGTCCATCTGCAGGCCCTGCACGCTCATGGAGGTCGCGGTCATGGATACCGCGCGGACCCGCGCTTCGGTCATCACCGAGCCACCCATCGCCATGCCCGGTGTCAGGGAGGTCTCCACCCCCTCGAGCTGGGAGACGTCGACACCGAGGCGGACGTCGGCGGCGTCTATCGACCCACCGACGGAGACGGCGTCGAGCACCACGCTCCTCGCGGTGGTGTTGGGGCCCGGAACTCGGATCGTCATCGTCACATCGCCCAGGACCGGCACGCCGTGAGCGATGGTGGCGAGGCAGACGTCGGACAGCACCGACGACTCGACCTGGAGCGCGGCGGTGGGAAGGTCGCCTGCCGCACTGTCGACGCGACGGGGAAACACCTGGATCCCTTCGGCTTCGACCAGTCCGATGGTCCCGGAGATGTCCTGGCCTGAAATCGCCAGGTTCATCGGCAGGTCGCCGCGTGCGATACCCGCACCCAGCAGGGTTGCGGGAACGAGCCCGAGCAATGTGAGCGCTGCGAACCGGCGTTTCCGGATGCGTCCCATGCACTTCCTCCCCTTGTGGTCGTCGACTCGGCCGAACGGACGGAATCAGACCACTGTGGAAGGGTATTCCGGAACCGTTCCCCGCGCATACCAGGCGCGGGCGTCGAGAGAGAACGGTCCGGACGGAAGAGCGGCACGACAGGCGTCACGCACTGCGACGCGATGCCGTTCGGACATCGAGACCAGGTGCCGCCCGGCCGGTCCCACACCGAACGTGAAGGGCTCCCAGAAGTCGGAGAAATCGGCGTAATCGGCGCGCGCGGACAGGGCGCCGCCGACCACGTCGTGCAGACCCGCCCGCCGGAACCGCTCGGCGATGTCGCCCTCGCTGGTACCGGCCAGTGTCCTCTCACCCGGAGTGCTGGGTTCGACCGTTCCCACTGCGGTCCAGAAGACGCGGAGCATCGTCATCCCGCCGGCCGTGGTGTCCCACATGCACGCGGCGACGGTGCCGCCCCGGCGGGTCACCCGCACCATCTCCCGCACACCCAGTTCGGGATCGTTCATGAATCCGAGGACCAGCGATGCCAGGGTGACGTCGAACGTTCCGTCCGGCCACGGCAGGTTCTCGGCCACCCCGACGCGGACGTCGATCTCCGGTGCGATCTGCCGGCACGCCGCCGCGAATTGGGGAGCGGGATCGATCGCCGCGACGTTCGCTGCGCCGACCCGGGCGACCAGTTCACGGGTGAGCCCACCCGGTCCGCAGCCCACGTCGCAGACCCGATGCCCGCCCCTCACCCCGCCCGCGTCCGCCAGGGCGGGCGCGAGCGTCGCTGCGTAGCGGCCCATGAAGCGGTTGTACTGTTCGGCCGGTCCGGCGAACTGCATGTACTCAACCTATCGGCCTGATCGGTGGCCTCGTGGCCGTTCACATCGTCCGGCTCGGGTCACTTCTCGTCGTCGTCCGAACGCTCGACCACCTCGGGAGCGTTCTCCCGCGTTGCCATGCCGCCGTTGCGACCGTGATCGACCGGACCCGGCGGGTCCTTGTGCACCTCGTCGTCCTTCTTCTTCGACGTCGTCACTTCTACCTCCGTACGCTGGGCCGACTCGTGTCCGGGCGGATACCCGCACACGTGCACGCGCACACTTCGGGTGGCGTCGGGTCGCCGGACCGGATTGACTGGACCCAACGACACGAGGAGGCAGCATGCAGATCCGTGACAGGGTTTTCGTCGTCACCGGTGGAGGCAACGGGATCGGACGCGATGTCGTCCTCGAACTCCTCGTGCGTGGCGCGCGGGTCGCGGCGATCGACCTCCGCGCCGAGGCTCTCGACGGCACCCGTGCTCTGGCGGACGCCTATGTCGACCGTCTCACCACCCACACGGTCGACGTCTCCGATCGCGCCGCCGTCGAAGCCCTGGTAGGCGACGTGACCGCAGCACACGGGCAGGTTGACGGCGTCGCCAACGTCGCAGGCATCATCCAGAAGTTCGTCCCGTTCGCGGACCTGCCGTACGACGAGATGAACAAGGTGCTCGACGTCAACTACTGGGGCATCGTGCACATGTGCAAGGCGTTCCTCCCCGAGCTGCTGAGCCGTCCCGAGGCGAGCCTGCTCAACGTGTCGAGCATGGGTGCCTTCGTGCCGGTGCCGGGCCAGTCCGTCTACGGCGCGAGCAAGGCGGCGGTCAAACTGCTCACCGAAGGGCTGTACGCCGAACTGCGCATGACGAAGGTCGCGGTGACGCTGGTGTTCCCAGGCGCCGTCCGCACCGGCATCGCCGAGAACTCCGGTGCCGCCATCCCGGGACGCAACACCGACGCCTCCGTCAAGATCACCTCGTCCGCCGAGGCAGCCCGCAGGATCGCCGACGCGATCGAGAAGGGCACCTTCCGGGTGTGCATCGGCAAGGACGCGACGGTGCTCGACCTGCTCGCCAGGCTCATGCCGCGTCGCAGCATCGAGTTCCTGGCGAAGAAGATGGGCTCGCTCGTCGAGCGCTGACCTACCGGCGACCGGTCCGCAGCGGATGCGGCCGGGGCGGGACGTCCGTCGGCGACCGGCTCAGCACGATCGGCAACCACTGCGAGGTCATCACGATCATCACCAGCCATTCGGCTATCAACGCCACGGTCGGGTGATGCGGAGCGTTCGTGATCATTCCCGCCTGCGACCAGTACGCCAACAGCCCGAAGAACGACGACAGCCCCGAGCCGAGCATCGCGAGCGACGCCAGCTTCCATCGTCGCAGCCACAACGCCAGCGTCGAGATCACCACCCCGAACACGAGGGCCAGGGCCGCGAAGATCCGCAGCGGCACCGCCACGGGTGCGGTGTCGCCGAACCAACTGCCGAAGACCGTCCACGACCACGCCGACGACGTCTGCGGAAGCACCATGCATACCGTCAGGACGACGACGCAGATCGCCAGGACCCGTCCGCGGCGACCGGCGTCGAACTCCCCGGCGACCTTCTTCTCGATCCGGGCGAAGTCGTTCCGATAGGCCGACAGGTCCGCGCTCGTACCGTCCGCGCTCATGCCTCGACCTCTCCGTTCCGACACATGGGTGGCCATTATGCGCCGCACACCGATGTGACCTCGCTCATGTCGTCCACCTGCAATTATGCTCCGACACATGCGTCCGGAGCGGTGCCGGTGTGGCGCCGTGGTGCACCGGGTATCGCCCCTTACGAACCCGATCGAGGGAGGGCGAGAATGCCGGACCAGGACCAGTACCGCATGCAGCACCCGGGAGAGCAGCACCCCGTTCCGCCGCTCGAGGAGCAACCGGAGATCGCCTACCCCGGCGCGACCGCCGATCTGCTCTCCGCCCCCGACCACGGCGAGGCCACGTACCGGGGGAGCAGACGACTCGAAGGTCGTCGCGCCCTGATCACCGGCGGTGATTCCGGTATCGGACGGGCGGTCGCGGTGGCCTTCGCGCGGGAGGGCGCCGACGTCGTCCTGGCCTATCTCGACGAGGAGGACGAGGACGGCAAGCGGACGGCCGAACTCGTCGAACAGGCGGGACGCCGCGCGGTGCGCATGCCCGGCGACATCCGGGAAGAGGAGTTCTGCCGGCGATTGATCGACACGACGGTGTCCGAACTCGGCGGCATCGACATCCTCGTCAACAACGCCGCCTATCAGCACCTCGAACCCGGCGGCATCGGCGACATCTCCACGGAGCAATTCGACCGCGTGATGAAGACGAACCTCTACGCCCTGTTCTGGCTGTCGAAGTACGCGGTCGCCGCGATGGGGCCGGGTTCGACGATCGTCAACACCACCTCGATCCAGGCGGTGAGTCCGTCGCCGGGTCTGCTCGACTACGCAACCACGAAGGCCGGCATCGTCGACTTCACCAAGGGCCTCGCCTCCGACGTGGCGGGCAAGGGCATCCGCGTCAATGCGGTTGCACCCGGACCGATCTGGACCCCACTCATTCCCGCGACCATGCCGAAGGACGCGTACGAGCAATTCGGCAAGGACACCCCGCTCGGTCGCCCCGGCCAACCAGCCGAACTCGCCCCGGCCTACGTCTTCCTCGCCTCCCAGGAGTCGAGCTACATCACCGGGGAGACCATCGCCGTCACCGGCGGAGTCCCGTTCACCTGAGAATCAGAGCGCGNCGCATCGATGACCATTTCGCGCCCCGGAGTTCACGAGGACTGCATGTCGAGCAGTTCCGACACCGTCACGAACCGGTAGCCCTCGGCGCGCAGGCCGTCGACGATCCCGGGAATCGCCTCCAGCGACGCTGTCCGGGAGGGGTACATGACGTGCAGCAGGATGATCGAGCCGGGACGGGTCTCGTCGAGTGCGGTCTGCACGATCGTCTCGGTGTCGGACGAGTCGGAATCCGGTTCGACGTCCCACATCACGGTGGTCCGGTCGTGCTGGTCGAGATAGCGGGGGAGCGCGACGAGCTTCTTGCCGTAGGGCGGGCGGAAGGTGATCTCCCCGTCGAACCCGGTCTCGCGGATCGCGGCGTCGGTGCGCTCGATCTCCTCGGCCACCGTGCCGCTGCCGACGAGCATCATCCTGCGGTGCGTCGCGGTGTGATTGCCGAGTTCGTGCCCGGCCTCGACGATGGCCCGGCCCAGCTCCGGTCGTTGTTCGAGTTCCGAGCCGGTGACGTAGAAGGTGGCGGGGACGTCGGCGTCCTCGAGGGTCTGCAGGACCTGCGGGGTGAGGGCGCTCGGGCCGTCGTCGAGGGTCAGCGCGACCACCTTCTCGGGTGTCTCCACCCTATGGACGAGTGCCCCGAACAGCTGGAAGGTGCGGGAGTTCGAAAGCTGGAAGATCGCGACGGCGACGACGACCAGCACCCCGAGCACGGCGGATACGACGACGAGGGTTCTTCGGCCGGATGCCATTCGGACATGGTGCCTCATCCGGTGTCGATGGGTGGCGGACGCCCGGTTGAGCGGTTCCGGGACCGACGCCGGGTCTTGTACTGTTCGTAGCGACGTAGGGAACAACGGTGCGAATCCGTGGCTGTCCCGCAACTGTCACCGAGGAGCGATCCCCCGATTCATGGTCACGGCCCACACGGGTTGGAAGGCCGGGGGTGAGCGTCGATCCGGGAGCCAGGACACCTGCGTCGCCGAAGCAGGACCCACGAGGATGGACATGAACAATTCGATATCGACCGCCCGCAAGGGGCGGAATTCGGCGCTGCGCGCAGCCGTCGCACTGCTAGCGGCGGCGTTGGCCGTCTCCGGTTGCTCGTCGAGCGACGACACATCCGGGGCAGTCGAACAGGACACCGCAGCATCGGCCTACCCGCTCACCATCGAGAACTGCGGCAGGACGCTCACCATCGACGCGCCACCACAGCGGGCGGTGTCCCTGAATCAGGGATCCACCGAGATCCTGCTGTCGCTCGGTCTCGCCGACCGCGTGGTCGGCACCGCGACCTGGACCGATCCCGTTCGGGAGAATCTCGCCGACGAGAACGCGAAGGTTCCGCGTCTGGCCGACAACAAGCCGTCCTTCGAGGTTGTGCTCGACACGGAACCGGATTTCGTCTCGGCCTCCTTCGGCGGCACACTCGGACTCGGTGGGGTTGCCGAACCGTCACAGTTCGAACAACTCGGGGTGCCTGCCTACCTCTCGCCCACCGATTGCGACGGCAAGGACGACAACAGCGTCAACGCCGACGGCAACCGCACCGAACCGCTGACCATGGACGCGGTCTACAAGGAGATCCGCGACCTCGCCGCGATCTTCGACGTGCGCGAGCGTGGTGAAGAGTTCGTCGCCGAACTCGAGCAGCGGTACGAGGAGGCGTCGGGGCAGGTGCACGCGGAGGGCGTGTCGCTGGCCTACTGGTTCGCCGACACCGAGACTCCGTACGTGGCGGGCTGCTGCGGGTCGTCGGGCATCATCACCGATTCGGTCGGAGCGAAGAACGTCTTCGACGACACCACCAACGAGTGGCCCCAGGTGAGCTGGGAGTCGATTCTCGACCGCAACCCGACTGCGCTCGTCATGGCCGATCTGAGTCGTCGCAGTATCACCGGCGACGCTCTGGACAGCAAGATCGAGTTCCTGGAATCGAATCCGCTCACCCAACGCCTGACCGCGGTGCAGAACCGGCGGTACATCGTGGTCAACGGCGCCGACATGAATCCGTCCATCCGCACGGTCGACGGGATCGAGAAGGTCGCCGACGCCCTGCGCGAGTGGAATCTCGACAGCTGATGGTGACGTCCACTGCCCGGCGGCCCTCGGAGGGGCGTCGGGCTCCGGTGGCCGGTGTCGTGGTGGTCGCGGGGCTGATCGTTCTCGCCCTGTCGATCGCGGTGACCGTCACGATCGGCCCGGCGGAGTTGTCCGTCGTCGACGTGTACGCGGTGATCTTCGACCGTCTCGGGCTGGCCGACAGTTCCGTCACCGCGATCCGGGAAGGAATCGTGTGGGAACTGCGTCTCCCGCGCACCTTGCTCGCGGCGGTGTGCGGTGCCGGACTCGCGGTGTGTGGCGCGATCATGCAGTCGTTGTTACGTAATCCGCTGGCGGATCCCTTCGTGCTCGGCATCTCCTCGGGCGCCTCGACCGGCGCGGTGATGATCGCGGTGCTGGGTATCGGCGGGGGTGCCGTGTCGTTGTCGGGCGGAGCGTTCGTCGGGGCGCTCGTCTCCTTCGCACTCGTGTTGCTGCTGGCGACCGGGGCAGGGGGCGGGACCTCCCGTGTCGTGCTGGCCGGAGTGGCGGGAACACAACTGTTCTCGGCGCTGACATCGTTCATCGTCATCTCGTCCGCAGACGCGGAACGCACTCGGGGGGTGCTGTTCTGGTTACTCGGTTCCCTGAGCGGAGCCACCTGGACCGGCGTCGTGCTCTGCGGAGCGGTCTGCGCCGCCGGAATCGTGGTGTGCCTGGTGAAGGCGTCGTCGCTGGACGCCTTCACATTCGGGTCGTCGACCGCCGCGACCCTCGGGATCGCGGTCGGACGTACCCGTCTGCTGTTCCTCATGGTGACGGCGTTGATCACCGCCGTCCTGGTCAGTGCAGCAGGGGCGATCGGGTTCATCGGGCTGGTGCTGCCCCATGCGGCCCGGTTCCTGGTGGGCCCGCGGCACAGTCGTCTCGTTCCGGTCACCGCCGTCGTCGGGGCGGTTTTCATGGTGTGGGTCGATGCGGTCGCCCGCACCGTCTTCGCGCCGCAAGAGGTTCCCGTCGGCGTGGTGACCGCACTGATCGGCGTGCCGGCCTTCGCGCTGATCCTCTTCCGTACGAGGAGTACTCCGTGACACTGTCCGCAAAGTCGCTGCGGTGGAACCGCGGCGGACATCTCGTCGTCGACGACGTGACGATCGATCCCGTGCCCGGGGAGACGATCGGACTTCTCGGGCCGAACGGGTCGGGCAAGTCGTCGTTGCTCCGCCTGCTGTCCGGGATCGACCGGCCCGAGTCGGGCGTGGTGACCTTGGACGGCACCGATATTCACAGCCTCGGACGTCGCGTCCTGGCGCGCCGGGTCGCAATGGTCGCGCAGCACGCACACACCGAGGTCGACATCCGGGTACGGGATGTCGTGCGGCTGGGAAGAATTCCGCACGCCGACGTTCTCGGTCGTGACGACGGCGGGGACGCAGCGATCGCACATGCGCTCGAGGTGACCGGGATGACCGAACACGCCGACCGGATGTGGCGAGCGATGTCGGGAGGTGAACGTCAGCGCGCACAGATCGCACGGGCGCTGGCCCAAGAACCGGAAGAACTCCTGCTCGACGAGCCGACCAATCACCTCGACATCCAACACCAGCTCGACATCCTCGAACGGGTCGTAGCGTTGCCGGTGACGACCTACGTCGCGCTGCACGATCTCAATCTCGCGGCGATGTTCTGTGACCGCGTGGTCGTTCTCGAGAAGGGTCGGGTCGTCGCCCACGGAACTCCTGCGGAGGCACTGACAGAGGAGATGATCGAGCAGGTGTACGGCGTGCGTGCCGCGGTCTCATATGAAGGGGGGACACCCGTCATCCGCTACCACCGCCTTCGTGCGTCCTACGCTTAGCAAGATTGCCGCGCGAAATGGTCGTAGGGACGCGCAATTACGCGCACTCACGACCATTTCGCGCTCCGCAGTTCACGAGGTCGGTGGAGTAATGAAGAAGCAATCGCCGCACAACCCACCAGTGGGCATGCGGTAGTAGAGGCAGCAGCTACGGCGTCGACCGGTCTTTGGGTCGAGGGCGTCGGCGAGACGCGGATCGCTCAGCAGGACGTCGACGTGAGGTTGGGCGTCGGTGCCGATCATCTGCGCCGTGCCGACCAGGGCGGACGCCGTGTTACCCCACAACAGCCCAAACGCGACCACCCCGCTCCACGCGTCGACGAGCGGTTCGACCTGCACGTCGAGCACTTCGACCGCCGCTTCGCCACCGAACTCCGGGTCGACGATGTGCAACTGCAGGCCGGCGTTGTCGCGCCACAGCAAGTGCTCGGGATCGAGCCGGACGCACCGGCCGGAGTCCACGACGGAACCGACCGCCACCGACCAGAGGCGTGCGACGTAGCCGAAGAAGAACGTCGACGCTGCGACCCGCATCTCGTCGGTGCCCATCCGCGCGGCAGTCGTCGCCACCAGCGCGTCACGGACAGCGGGATCGCGCAGATCGGAGGTCGGACGCCACGTGTCGTCGACGGGACCGGTACCCACCCGGAAGTACGGGCTCCACGCAGCGATGCGTTCGAGCATCCCGACGACCTCGGACACGGATTCCTCTCAGAGTCGAGGCGAGGTCATCTTCCTCCATCGCCGCTCGTCCGCATCGTATTGGACGAGACCCATTCGCTCGAACTCGTCGAGCCACCCCCGCATCGGCCACCACCCCCAACGCTGGTGGAACAGCGCGGTATTGGTGAGGATGTCGTCGAGATGCTCGACCGGCGGGCTCGACACCGGGTGGTACTGGTGGAAGGCGTGGGCGCCGCCGACCCAGGCCATAGGGACTCCGGCACGGGCGGCCTTCTGCCCGAAATCGGTGTCCTCGCCGCCGTATCCGCTGTAGGCGGTGCAGAACCCGCCGATGCGGTCCCACACGAGCGACCGGGACGCGAACGACAGCGACCAGAACAATTCGTGCCTGTCGTCCAGCACGATCTCACCCGAGGAGGGGAACGGACGGGCCGGATGCGGATCGATCGAGTCGCTGAGCCGGTCGAGGTCGTAGCCGTCGGCGCCCGGTTCGGACAGATAGGTGACCGGACCGTTGAGCAGCGCAGCCGGGTGCCGGCCGGCCGCCTCGGCGTACCGTTCGATCAGGTCGGGAGCCGGAATGCAGTCGACGTCGAGGAAGACGAGCAGATCCGACGACGCCGTCCGCGCACCCAGATTCCGTGCCTCTCCGACCGGCAGTTTCGCGGAGTCGACGTCCATCTCCACCACTCGCGCCGACGAGCCGGCCGTGGCGACGACCTCCGCGACCTCCGGATCACTCATCGCGACAACGATGTGCTCGTCGGGTGTCCGGGTGCTGCGTGCGAGGCCGTCGAGTTGGCGTCGCAGATGCGTGCCGCGACCTGCGGCGACGGTGACGACCGAGACCGTCATGACCTCTCCGTATCAGGGGTCGCCCGGTCCCCGGTCTCTGCCAGCTCGTCCAGGATCGCCGCGGCGCGCGCCGCGGCACCGTCGACCTGCCAGCGTTTCCATTCGACGGGGTCGAGGCCGCGTGCTCGCTCGATCAGTTCGGGCCAGCGGTTCGGGTCGGGCCACCCGTCGAGACCCACCGTCAGTCCGGCCTTCTCCAGAGCCGTTGCGGTGGAACGCTGTTCGTCGAACGGACGGGGTTCGGCGATCACGACCGCAGGTCGCGCGGCGGCCGCGATGTCGGCGACGGTGTTCTGGCCCGCATGCCCGATCACGACGTCGGCGCCGGTGAGGACGGGCCACGGATCGTCGATCCACGGGCCGCCCGCGACACCGAGACCCTCCCACTCGTACTGGGGGAAGCGCGACGAGAACCGGTGCAGATCGTCGACGGTGATCGACGATCCGCCGCTGCCGCTCATGACGAGGACCCTCGGCTTTTCACCGGCTGTGCGGGTGGGAGACGGGCGTCCGTCGAAACGGCTGATCCCGCCGACGTACGAGGTGGCGTACGAGCGCAGCCAGTGCGGATCGTAGACGTCCTGCGACCACGGTGCGATGAGATGGTCGGCGACGCGGTAGGCCAGCGTGTGGGCGGTATCGGTGCGCTCGCCCGGCATCGCGAGCACCACGACGGGGATCCCGTACAAGCGGGCGAGGAGCGTCACCTCCACCGACACGTCCACCACCAGCAGGCTCGGGCGGGTCGCGGCGATCCACGACCCCAGTGCGTGCATGCGTTCGCGGAGACCGTCGTCGTGGGTGGGAACCCAGTGGAGGACGTCGTGGGCCGTCGGGTCCTGCGCGGTGTCGACGGCGAGGTCGTCGCGGGGGAGCAGCACGACGTCGTCGAAGGCGTCGGCGGCAGTGCCGAGCGGCGCCGACGACAATGCCGTCACCGGCGTCCGCAGATGCGCGCAGATGCTGCTCGCGCGGGTGCGGTGTCCGTGCCCGTGATGATGGATGTAGTAGCCGATCATGCCGCTCCCGCGAGTTCCCGATACAGCGAGACGTAGGCATCGACCATCGTGCGTTCCGAACAACGCTCCTCCGCGCGGGCTCGGGCGGAGGCACGGGACAGACGGACCGCGCGGGGTATCGCCGCGGCCAGGCCGTCGATGTCGTCCGGCGCGACCAGGCATCCGCTGCTCTCGTCGACGACCTCCGGGATGCCGCCGCGCGCGAAGGCCACCACGGGTGTCCCGCATGCGAGGGACTCGGCGACGACGAGACCGTACGGTTCGTCCCATTGCGGGGTGATGAGTGCTGCTGCCGAACGTCCCACCGCGGCAGCGAGATCCGGCTGGGAAAGATGACCGAGATAGATCACGTCGGGACCGAGGAACGGTTCGACGTGCTCCGCGACGTACCTGCGGTTGCTGATCGGGCCCGCGATCCGCAGCCGGTAACCGGCCCGGCGCGCGGCCTCGATCGCGAGATGCGCGCCCTTCTCCGGCACGAGGCGGCCGAACCAGATCAGGTCCTCACCTCCCGAACCGACCGGCCACGCTCCGAGATCGACACCGTTGGGCACGACCGCCACCGGACCGGGCGTGGCGTGTTCCCAGGCCGTCGCGGTGTGCCGGCTGACCGCGACGAACGTGCCCGGGCACCCACCCGGAGTCGCCATCGCCGACTCGAGCCACGGCGTCGGCGGCGTGTGCAGCGTGCAGAGCAACGGGGCGCGCAACATGCGGGCCATCGCTATCGGCAGGTAGTGCAGGCTGTGGTTGTGCACGACGTCGAAAGCATCGGCGGACGGTCCGGCGAGATCGAGCATCAGCGACAGGTAGGCGTGGTGGTCGCCGAGGAAGCCGTTCGCCGGGGGCATCGACACGTCGCTGCGTGCGAGTTCGCTGACCTCGAAGGACGGCACCTCGAGGAACGAGGCCGGAAGTTCCGGATCGGATCCCGGTGCGGCGAAGAGCGTCACCTCGTGGCCGTCCTTGCCGAGCGCGTGGGCGAGATGCCACACGTGCGCTTCGAGTCCGCCGGCGAAGGGCTGGCGGATCGGATATCTGTTCGACGCGATGAGCGCGATGCGCAACGGCGTCATGATCCGCTCCGGCTGCTCATCGCGCGCAGGTAGATGTCACGATGGGCGCGGGCCAGCGCGCGACGTTCGTCCATACGTTGCGACCAGTCGGCTCGCGGAAGATCTCTACTCTCGTACAGTTCTCGCACGCAACGATCGAGCGAGTCGGCGTCGAAGGTGTCCTCGTCGTAGGTGTACACACCGCACCGACGTTGCTCGCCGTAGAAGCCGCAACTCGGCGCGATCACGGCGGTGCCGAGGTCGAAACACGCCTCGAGCCAACCCGAATGGGTTCCGAAACGGTAGGGCAGCACCGACACCGACAGGTCCGAGAGGTACTGCCACAGTTCGTCGTCGGAGAAGTACGGATGCACGCGCACGTCCACCTGGGGTTGCTCGCCGTACTGGAGGATGCGGGAACCGGCTTCCGGGTTGTACCAGTACGCATTGTCGGGATCGAAGATCTCGTCGTGCACGTTGATCTGCAACACCGCATCGGGAAGCGAGCGCACGGTCTCGGCCAGCGTGTCGAGCACCGGGAACAGATCCATGTTCGCGCGCAGGCTCTTCGCGTGGACCCCCACGACGAACGGACTCTCGTCGCGACGCGGTCGCTCGAGCCAGTGCTGTTCGACGACGTGCGGATGCGGCAGGACCGTCGCCTCCCGGCCCCAGCGCAGACGGATCCGCTCGGCGGCGCCCGGCGTGAGGGTGATCAGTTCGTCCGCGGCCGGAATCAGCACGTCGAGTTGCTTGTGGTGCTCACCGGGGGTGGGATGGTGCGGGTTCCGCAGATCGTGCACCGTGTACACGAGAGGCTTGTCGTGCTCGGCGAGTTCGGCAACGACGTCCTGCAGCTGCTCCGCGCCGATCGCGTCGAATCCGAAATGGATGTGGAAGACGTCGAATTCCTCGTGGTGGTCGCTCACCCAGCCCGGTTCGAGCATCAACGGCGGCCACCAGCCCCCGGGAACCTTGCGGCCGTCGGCGGGAACCGGATCCGTCAACCGGATCACGTCGTCGCCCTCCGGGCAGGCGAGGTGCCGGACGTAGACGTGCGACGCAGGTACCGACGCGACTCGAATCATCACAACCGACCCCTCTTCTCCCTCGCGCGACATTCGCCGTACACACCGAAAGGCCGGGAACGCCGTCCCCGGCCATCGTCCGGTGTCCTGCGGCTACCCCCGCGGGACGGCCTTCACACGTCCCTGCCCGACTCGTCCGGTCTTCACTAGGGTGGCGGTAGGCAACGATCATCGAGCGAAAGGATTCGGTATGGGTGTGAGCTTGGCCAAGGGCGGCAACGTTTCGCTGTCGAAGGAGGCTCCGAACCTGACGGCGGTGACGGTGGGTCTCGGCTGGGACGTGCGCGCGACGACCGGCGCGGACTTCGATCTCGACGCCAGCGCACTGCTGACGAGCGAGAACGGCAAGGTCCTGTCCGACCAGCATTTCGTCTTCTACAACAACCTGCGTTCGCCGGACGGCTCCGTCGAGCACACCGGCGACAACCTCACCGGCGAGGGCGAGGGCGACGACGAGAGCGTGAACGTCGACCTCGTCGCCGTTCCCGCGGAGGTCAAGTCGATCGTCTTCCCGGTGTCGATCCACGACGCCGACGCGCGGGGCCAGTCGTTCGGTCAGGTGCGCAACGCGTTCATCCGCGTCGTCGACCGCGCCGACGGCCGGGAACTCGCCCGCTACGACCTCACCGAGGATGCGTCCACCGAGACCGCGATGGTCTTCGGTGAGCTGTACCGCCACGGTGGCGAGTGGAAGTTCCGCGCCATCGGCCAGGGCTACGCCTCCGGTCTGGCGGGCATCGCACGGGACTACGGCGTCAACGTCGGCTGAAAATGGGTCTCAGCGGACGAGCTTCCACTTCTTGTCGTGCCGGTAGAAGGTCGACCGCTTGAGAGCCCGGGGGTTCGCGACCCCGTCGCGGGTGACGACCGCGGCGGGGGAACCCAACTGCATGGCCCGGCCCGTCAACCACTTGTAGCCGCCGAACCAGCGCGGCCGGTCGATCGCGGCCCGCAGACCGGGCATCGCGGGTGTGGGTTCGACGCGGATGCCGGGCACCGTGCCGGAGAACAGGCGGGTGTCGTCGACGTAGGCCTCCCCGACGAGCGCATCGCCGGTCTCACCGCACAGCAGCGCACGGCCGACGAGGGCGATACCGGCGTCGTCGCGGATGAGCGGCAACGGCTTCGCGACCCCTTGCAGAGCGACGGTGGCGGCCTTCGACCCCGTCCGCAACCCGTACGCCTCCGTGGCCGGGGTTCGTGTCTCCGGGACGTACGCGACCTCCAGGTCGAGGCGTTCGGTGCGCATCAGCCGGGTGACGGTCGCGGCGAATGCCGCGTCGTTGCCTACGAGGATCAGACGAGGGTCCTCCACCGATTCGAGATGCGCGAAGACGTCCTCGAAGTCGTCCTTCTCGGGGAGGGCAGGCGCAGACAGTGCGGTCACGGGGGTCAGCGCCAACGGCAATGGCACGTCACCGCATCTGAGCACTACCGGGGTCAACGGGTCTCCTCGAGGGGTCGGGTTCGTCGGGCTCTCGGCTGCGTCCACTGTAATGGGAAGCCGGTGGGGGAGGGCGGCGGCGACCCGCTACCGCGCGCCGCAGCTCCGGCGCTTCTGCAGTCCCGTCATTCGCGCTCGTCGGAGGGTGGACTACACTGTGGTCCCGGCTGCTGCCCGGTTGGGCAGGACCCTGCAGGCGAGACCGCCCGCACGTAGACACCTGCCTGAGGAGAGCGCGACATGCCGGCAATCGTCCTGATCGGAGCCCAGTGGGGCGACGAGGGCAAGGGCAAAGCTACCGATCTACTCGGCGGACGTCTGCAGTGGGTCGTGCGCTACCAGGGCGGCAACAACGCCGGTCACACGGTCGTGCTGCCCAACGGCGACAAGTTCGCCCTGCACCTGATTCCGTCGGGCATCCTGACGCCCGGCGTCAACAACGTCATCGGCAACGGTGTCGTGGTGGATCCGGGTGTGCTGCTCACCGAGCTCGAAGGCCTCGAGAAGCGCGACGTCGACACGTCCCGTCTGCTGCTCTCGGCCGATGCGCACCTGATCATGCCGTACCACGTGGCCATCGACAAGGTCACCGAACGCTTCCTCGGCAAGAAGAAGATCGGCACCACCGGACGCGGTATCGGCCCCTGCTACCAGGACAAGATCGCCCGCGTGGGCGTGCGGGTCGCCGACGTGCTCGACGAGAAGATCCTCACCCAGAAGGTCGAGGCCGCACTGGAATTCAAGAACCAGGTGCTCGTCAAGATCTACAACCGCAAGGCGCTCGACCCGCAGCAGGTGGTCGACGAGGTCCTCACCCAGGCCGAGGGTTTCAAGCACCGCATCACCGATACGCGCCTCGAACTGAACAAGGCGCTCGAGCGCGGCGACACGATCCTCCTCGAGGGTTCGCAGGGAACGCTGCTCGACGTCGACCACGGCACCTATCCGTACGTGACGTCGTCCAACCCCACCGCCGGCGGCGCCGCTGTCGGTTCGGGTATCGGCCCGGCGAAGATCTCGACGGTGCTGGGCATCCTCAAGGCCTACACCACCCGCGTCGGCTCGGGTCCGTTCCCGACCGAGCTGTTCGACGACCACGGCGCCTACCTCGCCAAGCAGGGTGGAGAGGTCGGTGTCACCACCGGTCGCGCCCGCCGCACGGGATGGTTCGACGCCGTCATCGCCCGCTACGCGACCCGCGTCAACGGCATCACCGACTACTTCCTCACCAAGCTCGACGTGCTGTCGGGCCTCGACACCGTGCCGATCTGCGTCGGCTACGAGGTCGACGGTGTGCGTATCGACGAGATGCCGATGACGCAGACCGACGTGCACCACGCCAAGCCGATCTACGAGGAGATGCCGGGCTGGTGGGAGGACATCACCCACGCCCGCACCTTCGAGGAGCTGCCGAAGAACGCGCAGAACTACGTGCTGCGTCTCGAGGAGCTCTCCGGCGCCTACATCTCCTGCATCGGTGTCGGACCGGGCCGCGACGAGACGATCGTCCGGCGCGACGTCATCCGCTGACGGGGTAGCTCCCGGCCCGCTCCGATTCGTCGTCGGACGGGCGCCGATCCCTCACTGCATGTTCACCGACGGTTCGCACGGACTGTGCACGCTCGTCCCGCACAGTCCGTCGGACCCCGGGGAGAACCATGTACGTGTCCCGTCGAACCCTGCTACGCACCGTCGCGCTCGGAGCCCTCGCGGCTCCGGCGGTGGCGTGCTCGTCGGGAAGTTCCGTTGCAACGCCGAGCCTGGTCCGTGAGCGGCCGATCCTCACCCACGGTGTGGCCACCGGCGACGTGCGGGCCGACGGGGCGCTCGTGTGGGCGCGCTCGGATCGACCGGCGCGGCTCGTCGTGGAGACGGCGGCCACCGAATCCTTCACCGATCCCGTCCGGCACGTGGGTGGTCTGCTGACGCCCGAGACGGACGGAACCGGCCGACTGCGGCTGACGGGACTGCCGGCCGGCGAGCAGGTGCACTACCGTGTCGTCCTCGAAGGCGAGGACGGCGCCACGTCCGAGCCGGTGACGGGTCTGTTCCGCACCGCCCCGACCGCACCCGGCGACATCAGGCTGCAGTGGTCCGGCGACACCGCCGGTCAGGGCTTCGGTATCAACCCCGACATCGGTGGGATGACGATCTTCGACACGATGGCCCGTCGCGACCCGCACCTGTTCGTGCATTCCGGCGACGTCGTGTACGCCGACAATCCGCTGAAGGAGACCGTCGAGCTGCCGGACGGCCGGATCTGGCGCAACATCGTCACCGAGGCCAAGAGTGCCGTGGCGCAGACCCTCGACGAGTACCGCGGCCAGTACGCCTACAACCTCATGGACGAGAACTATCGGCGGTTCAACTCCTCCGTCGCGCAGATCGTGCAGTGGGACGACCACGAGACCGTCAACAACTGGTACGCGGGTGAGATCCTGGATCTCGAGCAGTACACCGAGAAGAGCGTGGACGTCCTGGCGGAACGGGCTTTCCGTGCCTTCCACGAGTGGCTCCCGCTCGATCCGGCGGAGGCCGTCGACGGACGCATCCACCGGGTCGTGCGGTACGGACCGCTGCTCGACGTCTTCGTACTCGACATGCGGACCTACAAGGACGCCAACGGCACCAACGTCGGCGCGCCGGGGCAGGTGCTCGGCAGCGCGCAGACGCGGTGGCTCATCGACGAACTCACCCGTTCTACCGCCACCTGGAAGATCATCGCCGCCGACCTGCCGATCGGCCTGGTCGTACCCGACGGCGATACGGCCTTCGAAGGAATCGCGAACGGGGACAACGGCGCTCCCTCGGGCCGGGAATCGGAGATCGCGCAGGTCCTGTCGGCGGTCAAGGCGCGCAGGATCACCGGCACCGTGTGGTTGACCGCCGACGTGCACTACACGGCCGCGCATCACTATTCGCCGGACCGCGCCTCGTTCACCGACTTCGACGAGTTCTGGGAGTTCGTCTCGGGACCGCTCAACGCCGGTGCTTTCGGACCCAACGAGCTGGACGGGACGTTCGGTCCCGAGGCCGTCTTCGTGCACGCGCCCCCGGCGGCGAACACCTCGCCGATGGACGGATATCAGCACTTCGGGGAGGTGTTCATCGACGGCGCGACGAAGCAGATGCGGGTGGAGTTGCTCGACTCGCGAGGGACGGTCCTGTTCCGTCAGGTGCTCGATCCACCGGCCTGATCCCGCCCGCGCGATGCGGGGCATACTGGATCGGTGATCACTCGAGCGATCGGAGCCGTGTCGCTCGTCCGCGACCTCGGGAACTGGCAGGATTCGGGGCAGTCGCATTCCCGTCGCTCCGCTCGCCCCGATCCCAGACCCGCCTACCGGGCGCTCGCGGACAGCATCCGCCTGCTCGTGCACGACGGCCGCGTCCCGCTCGGGGTCGCCCTGCCCAGCGAGCGGGAACTCGCCGCGGCGCTGTCGGTGAGCCGCACCACCGTCGCGTCCGCCTATGCGGCGCTGCGGGAAGAGGGCTATCTGCGCAGTCGGCAGGGTGCCCGCAGCACGGTCGCCGTGCCCGCTCGCCGGGGCTCGGAGAACACCGGGTCCCGGATGCCGATCGGCCCGGCGATCGATCTGAGCAACGCCTCGCTGCCCGCGCCGGCAGCGGAGATCGAAGCGGCGTATGCCGCGGCGCTGCGGTCGATGTCGACCTATCTGGACTCGCACGGCATGGAACCGATCGGGGTGTCGGTGCTGCGCGAGGTCATCGCCCGCCGCTACCGCGAGCGTGGACTGCCCACCTCGCCCGACCAGATCATGGTCACCTCCGGGGCGCAGCACGCGATGCGCCTGCTGCTCGGTGTGCTCGACGACCCCGGCGACCGGGTGGTCGTCGACCACCCCACCTATCCCAATGCGCTCGAAGCGATCCGCCGCTACGGCGCGCGCCCGGTGCCGGTTCCGGTGCGCCCGGAGAACGGCCCGCACGGCGGCTGGGATCTCGACGGTGTCGCCAGTGCCGTCCGGCAGACCGCGGCGCGCACCGCCTTCCTCGTCCCCGACTTCCACAACCCCACTGGCCTGTGCCTCGACGAGGACGGCCGCGCCGAACTGGCCCGCATCATGCGCGACACGCGGACCACGCTCGTCGTCGACGAGTCGATGGTCGATCTCTGGCTCGACGCCCCGCCGCCGCCTCCCGTCGCAGCCATGCCTGCCGGCGCGTCGGTGGTGACGGTGGGCTCGACGGCGAAGTCGCTGTGGGGTGGCCTGCGGGTGGGATGGATCCGCGCCGACCGCGACACGATCGTCCGGCTGGCCGGGGCACGGACCGCGGTCGACCTGGGCACGCCTGTCATGGAACAGCTCGCGGCCGCGCATCTGCTCTCCGAAGTCGACGAACTGCTCGAACGTCGCCGCGCCGCGTTGAGGGAACGACGTCGTGCGCTGTGCGCAGCCTTGGACCGGCGGTTGCCCGACTGGGAGTACACGCCGGGCCAGGGCGGGATGTCGTTGTGGGCGCGGATGCCCGAGCCGGTGTCGACCTCGCTGGCTGCCGCCGCGCCGTCCCACGGTGTGCTGCTCTCCGCCGGTCCGCGCTTCGGTGTGCAGGGTGCGTTCGAACATTTCGTGCGTCTGCCGTACACGCAGGATGTCGAGGTCCTCGACGACGCCGTCGAGGCGATGGCCGCCGCCTACGAGCAGGTCGCCTCCGGGCGCACACCCGACGAGGCGCGGCTCGTCGTCTGATTCTGTCCGTCAGGACATCTCGATGAGCTCGCGCAGCGCCGCCGACACCTCGCGGGGACGTTCGACGGTCTGCGCGACGCGGCGCCGCACCTTCGTCAGGCTCTGCGGTCCGCGCAGGAACTGCACGTTGTCGAAGATCTCGCCCGGTGTGGTGTTGACCAGGCCCGCGGCCGATACCCGTGCGTCGACGTCGCGCGGATACCGCTCGGCCCAGGCCATCACGGCGATGCCGCCCATGGAGTGCCCGGCGACCACGACGGGCCGGCCGTCGGGTACGGCCGCGCCCAGCACGGCGTGGAGATCGTCGGCGAGATGGTCCATCGTGTACGCCCGGGCAGGGGCGGCCTGGCTGCGTCCGTGACCGCGGTGATCGAAGGCGATCACCCGGTAGTCGTCGCTCAGATCACGAATCTGGTTGCGCCAGAAGCCGAGTTCGCACAGAATGCCGTGTGTCAGGACGATCGTCGGAGCGTCGGCGGGCCCGTAGGCCTCGGTGTGGATGCGGGTGCCGTCCTTGCTGCGGACGTCGAGCACCTCCGGGACACGCCCCGGGACCGCGGTGCGCGCTCGTGCTCGTGCTCGTGCCGTGGCCGCCGATCGGTGGATCGCGGCTCCCACCCCGTCACTCATGACGGTGTTGATAGCACACCGATCCCGGCGCGATCGGTGGCTTTCCCGCAGATGGGACGGGCCCGGAACCGTATCGGTGGAACACCGTTACGATCCCGGGCCCGGACCGGGGGATCAGACCCAGAGGGTGTCGATGTCGGTGGCCTCGGCCGCCGGACCGACCGGCTCGCCGGCGGGGGTGCGGGAGAAGCGCGGCGCCGGTGCGTGCTGCACGACGCCGTCGATCTCGATCAGCGACCCGCGTGCGACGAGATGCTCGTTCTTCTCCGCCTCGGCCCAGGTGAGGACCGGGGAGACGCAGGCATCGGTGCCGAGGAAGATCTCGGTCCACTCGTCGCGGGTCTTCGACAGGAACTTGTCGGTGAAGATCTTCTTCATCTCCGCCCAGCGGGAGGTGTCGAGCTGGTGCGGCAGGTCGGCCGGATCGAGCTCGAGGCCCTGCAGCAGCAGCGCGTAGAACTGCGGCTCGATGGAACCGACGGCCATGTACTTGCCGTCCTTGGTCTCGTACACGTCGTAGAACGGGGCACCGGTATCGAGCAGGTTGACGCCGCGCTCGTCCGACCACACGCCGCGACCACGGAACGCCCACATCATGTGCGACAGCGCGAGGGCGCCGTCGACCATCGCCGCGTCCACGACCTGGCCCTTGCCGGAGGTCTGACGCTCGACGAGGGCGGACAGGATGCCGAAGACGAGGAACATCGAACCGCCACCGAAGTCGCCGACCATGTTCAGCGGCGGCACCGGACGCTCGCCCTGGCGGCCGATGGCGTGCAGGACGCCGGTGAGGGAGATGTAGTTGATGTCGTGGCCGGCCGCATTGGCGAGCGGGCCCTCCTGACCCCAGCCGGTCATGCGGCCGTAGACGATGCGCGGGTTGCGCTCGAGGACCACGTCCGGTCCGAGGCCGAGCCGTTCGGTGACGCCGGGACGGAAGCCCTCGATGAGGACGTCGGCGCGCTCGAGCAGGGTCAGGACCTTCTCGATGTCGGCGGGATCCTTGAGGTTGGCCTCGACGATGCGACGGTTGCGCTGAATCGGATCGCGCTGTCCCTCCGGCGGGATCTCGCCGGGGCGCTGCACGATGACGACATCGGCGCCGAGATCGGCGAGCAGCGTCGCGGCGTGCGGGCCGGGACCGAGACCCTTGAACTCGACGACGCGGACACCCGCGAGCGGACCCTTCTTCTCAACAGCTTCAGCGGACACTCGACGAACCTCACTCCGATACGTAGGGACTGTCGCAACGGAGAGTACCTTAGCGAGCGTTCAGAATATGGTTCCGGTCACGCGGAGCGGATCACTCCTCGTACAGGTCCGCCTCGCTCAACCCGGTCGCCTCGAAAGCCTCCTCGAGATCGGTGTGCCGGACGACGGTGACCACCTGGTCGTCGACCACCCGGAAGGCGATCGCCTCCTCACGAGGACCCGGATCGGACGCCCAGGTCGCCGTCTCCTCGACCACCACGACGCCCCGGTGGACGAACATGCGGCCCGGCTGCAGCGTGACGCCCGCCGTCGTCGCCCACTCGCGCAGCTCGTCGAGTCCTTGGTCGGGATCGTCGTCGGGGGTGGGCAGCACGATGTCGTCGCTCGACAACTGCACGAGGGTGTCGATGTCGTTGCTGTTCACGGCGTCGTGCCAGGCCAGGACCGTGGCGATCTCCGAGGTGCTCATGATCGAGAGCCTAGTCGCCGGAACGCGGAGGTGGGGGCGTGAATCCGCCGAATCCACTGTCGCGCTCGGGCGCTCCGGCGCACAGTGGACGTATGACGATCACCGGCCAACTCGTGAGCTTCATCCCGAGCACCGACCTCGACGTCTCGGAAATGTTCTACGTCGACACCCTGCGCTTCCGGAAGCTCTCCCGCGACCCCTTCGCACTCGTCCTCGACGGAGGTGACGGCGCGCCGATCCGGGTGACCCTCGTGCAGTCACGCGAGGAGACCGGCTACACCGTGCTGGGCTGGCGGGTATCCGATCTGGACGGCATCGTCGAACGACTGCGCGAGCACGGGGTGGAGTTCGTGCGCTACAACGGCATGGACCAGGACGACCACGATGCGTGGACCGCGCCCGACGGCATGCGGGTCGCGTGGTTCCGCGACCCGCACGGCAACGTCCTGTCGTTGCTCGAACACCGCACCTGACGCGGCCTCAGCTCCCGAAAGCACCCCACAGGAAGCCGGCGAACAGCACCGCGAAGCCGCCCATCTCACCGACGATCAGCGCGGCCATCGCCAGGCCCGTCCCACGCACAGGATGTGCGAACTGGTTCGTGGTGTCGCGTAGCGCGCCGTGCACGACATAGCTCGCGATCGCGCCGACGAAGAACACCACGATCACCGCGGCCGCGGTGAGGTTCACCGCGGTGGGCCACGCGCTGAGCTCGACGAACACCGCGACCAGCAGCGTCGCGAAGGAGTACATCAGCGCCGATCGGTGGGCGATGTCGACGTACGGGTGCGCGAGGTGGTCGTCGGACGTCGCCATCTGCCGGTACTTCCACACGCCGAGAGCGAGCGCGAGGAGGAAGACCGCACCCGCGGCCGTCAGTGTCAGTTCGGTGTCGACTCCCAGGACCATCGCGCCAGTATGGACGCATCACCTCAGCTGCAGCCGCTGGTGTTCCCACAGGACGGACACGCGTGGCACGACCCGGCCCGTTGCATCTTCACTCCGCACTGCATGCAGTACGGCGCGTCCGGATTCGACGGTGACGGAGCAGCGAGACCACCCGGGGAGGACGTGCTCGCGCTGCTCGTGCTGTGCGTGCCGCGCGGCGCGGTCGCCGGCGGATCGGGCTCGCGCACCGGCGGCGTACTCGTGTACGGCGTGAGCATGGGGGTGTCGGGCACCGAGCGTTCGGCGACGGTGAGGATGCCCAGCTCCGCTCGCTCGTCGGGCTCGAGATAGTCGACCGCGAGCCGCCGGAAGATGTAGTCGAGGATCGACGTGGCGATCCGCAGATCCGGATCGTCGGTGATCCCGGCCGGTTCGAAGCGTGTACTCGTGAAGGCCCGGACGAAGGTGCGCAACGGAACCCCGTACTGCAGACCGTAACTGACCGACATCGAGAAGGCATCCATGATGCCGGCCAATGTCGAGCCCTGCTTCGACACGCGCAGGAACATCTCGCCGGGACGGCCGTCGTCGTACTCGCCGATCGTGAAGAAGCCCTTGCAGTCGGCCACCCGGAACTCGAACGTCCGCGAATTACGGGTGCGCGGGAGCCGCTCACGACGAGGCGCCGCGGACGGGGCCACCGCTTCTGCGACGGCAGGACGCGACGACGTCGACAACGGTTGTCCCAGTTTGCAGTTGTCACGGTAGATCGCGAGCGCCTTCACGCCGAGGCGCCACGCGTCGACGTACATGTCGGCGATGTCGTCGACGGTCGCGGACTCGGGGAGGTTCACCGTCTTGGAGATCGCACCCGACAGGAAGGGCTGCACCGCGGCCATCATCGCGACGTGGCCGCGCGGTGAGATGACGTTGTCGCCCATGGACGTCGCGAAGACCGGTGCGTGCTCGTCGCGCACGTGCGGTGCACCGGCGAGATCGTGGTGCAGATCGAGGTGCGCCACGATGTCGGCGACCTCCGACGGGCCGTAACCCAGACGCGACAGTGCGCGCGGCACACTGCGATTGACGATCGTGAGGCTGCCGCCGCCGACGAGCTTCTTGGTCTTCACCAACGCCAGATCCGGTTCGATCCCGGTGGTGTCGCAGTCCATCGCGAGCCCGATCGTGCCGGTCGGTGCGAGCACGCTGACCTGGCTGTTGCGCACACCGTGGGCGGTGCCGTCGGCCACCGCGCGGTCCCACGCCTGTCGTGCCGCATCGAGCACGTCGGCCGGCGCGAGGTCGGCGTCGATGTCGTCGAGCGCACCGCGATGCTTGCCCAGCACGTCGAGCATCGGCGCGCGGTTCTCGTCGAACCCCTCGAAGGGGCCGAGGCGCCGTGCCATGTCCGCCGACACGGCGTAGGCGTGCCCGGTCATCAGGGCGGTGATCGCCGCAGCCGTCGCGCGCCCGGCCTCGCTGTCGTAGGGCAGGCCCGAAGCCATGAGCAGCGCACCGAGATTGGCGTAACCGAGCCCGAGCTGCCGGAACCGCCGCGACGTCTCACCGATCCGCTCGGTGGGGTAGTCGGCGCGGCCGACGAGAATCTCCTGCGCGGTGAGCATCACCGCCACGGCGTGACGGAAACCGTCGACGTCGAACGTGCCGTCCTCGCGCAGGAAGGTCAGCAGATTCAGGCTCGCGAGGTTGCAGGCCGAATCGTCGAGATGCATGTACTCCGAGCAGGGATTCGACGCGTTGATCCGGCCGGTCGCCGAGGCGGTGTGCCAGGCATTGATCGTCGTGTCGTACTGGATGCCCGGGTCGGCGCACTCCCAGGTGGCGGCGGCGATGCGCTGCAACAACTCTCGCGCGCGGACCGTCCGGACCGTCTCGCCGGTCGTCACGGTACGCAGCGGCCACTCGGCGTCGGCCACCACCGCGTGCATGAACTCGTCGGTCACGCGCACCGAGTTGTTCGCGTTCTGGTACTGCACCGAATGGATGTCGGTGCCGTCGAGACCCATGTCGAAACCGGCCTCGGCGAGCACCCGCGCCTTGCGTTCCTCGATCGCCTTGCAGTCGACGAACTCCTCGATGTCGGGATGGTCGACGTCGAGGATCACCATCTTCGCGGCCCGCCGGGTCTTGCCGCCGGACTTGATGGTGCCGGCCGAGGCGTCGGCGCCGCGCATGAAGCTGACCGGCCCCGATGCGCTTCCGCCACCGGTCAGCGGTTCGGCAGACGAGCGGATCCGGGAGAGGTTCACCCCGGCGCCCGACCCGCCCTTGAAGATCACCGCTTCCTGCCGGTACCACTCGAGGATCGAGTCGATGCTGTCGTCGACCGACAGGATGAAACACGCGCTGGCCTGCTGCGGAGTGTTCGGCACCCCGATGTTGAACCAGACGGGACTGTTGAACGAGGCCCGCTGGTGGATCAGCAGATAGGTCAGCTCGGCGGCGAACGCCTCCGGATCGTCGAGATGACCGTCGGTGTGCCCCCACGCCGTGATCGTGTCGACGATGCGCGCGATCACGTCGCGCAGCGAGTGCTCACGATCGGGATGCCCGAGCTGCCCGCGGAAGTACTTCTGCGTGACGATGTCGGTGGCGTTCTGCGACCAGAAGGCGGGGAACTCCACATCCGTCTGCTCGAAGACGACACGGCCGGTGCCGTGGTGGACGATCCGCGCGTCGCGTCGCTGCCACTCCACCGTCTCGGCGGGATCGACACCGGACGTCGTGAAGTACCGGACGTCGCCGCGTACCGCGGCGGATGCGGCGTCCGATGCACTCTTCGGGCTGCTGTGAGGCCTGGTACTGCTCATCGCGTCCTCCCGGGGGCGTGGACCGGTGGCACATATAGTCCCACCATGCTGCCACCGCGTCCCGGTACTCCGCTGTCTTCCGCCCGCTCGACCCGCCCGGTGGCGCCGTGAGTGCCGGCGGCGAACTGCTCGTCGGGCTGGCGATCCTCGTCGGCCTGCTCGGGATCGTGCTGCCGATCCTGCCCGGCGTCCTGCTGATCTTCGGCGCGATCGCCGTGTGGGCGTTCCTCACGGGAGGCACCACGGCATGGATCGTGCTGGGCGTGGCGACGGTGGCGCTGCTGGTCACCGGCATCGTGAAGTACACCTGGCCCGGCAAGCGACTGCAGCAGGCCGGGGTGCCGAACCGGTCGCTCATCCTCGCCGGTCTGCTCGGCATCGTCGGATTCTTCGTCGTCCCCGTCGTCGGGCTGTTCCTGGGCTTCCTGCTCGGCATGTACCTGTCGGAGGTGCAGCGGCACCGCACCCACCGCGACGCGTGGGTCTCGACGGTCGCGGCGACCAAGGCGGTCGCGTTGTCGATCCTCGTCGAACTGTTCGGTGGACTCGTCGCGGCGTCGGTGTGGCTGGGCGCCGTCCTGTTCACCTGAGCACACCCGGAGAACCGAGCAGACCCGGAATGCGAGGAGGGACCCATCCGTGCGGATGGATCCCTCCTCGTTCGTACAGGTCAGACGCGAATCAGGCCTTGTGCGGCTCGCTCGCGCGGAACATGTCCTCGCGCTCGACGACCTTCACGCGCTCGCGGCCCTCGGCCTCACCGAGGCTGCGCTCGTGCGCGTCGAGGCGGTACCAGCCCTGCCAGGTGGTGTACGGCAGCTGCTTGTCCTCGAGGAACTTCACGATCGCGTCCTCGGACGGATCCTCGGGGGTGTTCAGGCGACCGGCGGCCCGGTCCTCGAGCAGGTTCGCGACGGTCTCGTTCGCATCGCCCTTGGTGTGACCGATCAGGCCCACGGGACCGCGCTTGATCCAGCCGGTGACGTAGGTGTGCGGCATGAACCGGTCGGGACCCTCGGCGTTCTCGTCGGCGAGCACCCGTCCGGCCTCGTTCGGCACGGTGCCGGCCTGCTCGTCGAAGGGCAGCTTGGCGATGTTCTGCGACAGGTAGCCGACCGCGCGGTAGACGGCCTGGACCTCCCAGTCGTTGAACTTGCCGGTGCCGCGCACGTTGCCGGTGCCGTCGAGCTCGGTGCGCTCGGTGCGCAGACCGACGACCTTGCCGTCCTCGCCGAGGATCTCGTGCGGGGACTCGAAGAAGTGCAGGAACAGCTTGTGCGGGCGGCTGCCCACATCGCGGATCGCCCAGTCCTGCAGGGTGTTGGCGACCATGTCGACCTGCTTGGAGTTGCGGCGTGCCTGCTCGGAGCCCTCGTCGTAGTCGATGTCCTCCGGGTCGACGATGACCTCGATGGTCGGGGAGTGGTCGAGTTCGCGCAGTTCGAGCGGGGTGAACTTGGCCTGCGCCGGACCGCGGCGGCCGAAGACGTGCACCTCGACGGCCTTGTTGTTCTTCAGGCCCTCGTAGACGTTCGGCGGGATCTCCGTCGGCAGCAGCTCGTCGCCGGTCTTGGCGAGCACGCGGGCGACGTCGAGCGCGACGTTGCCGACACCGAGGACGGCGACCTTCTCCGCCTCGAGCGGCCAGGTGCGCGGCACGTCGGGGTGACCGTCGTACCAGGACACGAAGTCGGCGGCACCGTAGCTGCCGTCGAGGTCGATGCCGGGGATGTTCAGCGCGCGGTCCGCGTTCGCGCCGGTCGAGAAGATCACCGCATCGTAGAAACGCTGCAGGTCGTCGAGGTTGAAGTCGCTGCCGTAGTCGAGATTGCCGAGCAGGCGGATCTGCGGCTTGTCGAGCACCTTGTGCAGGGCGGTGATGATGCCCTTGATGCGCGGGTGGTCGGGCGCGACACCGTAGCGGATCAGACCGAACGGCGCCGGCATGCGCTCGAACAGGTCGATGCTGACCCCGGGATCCTGCGCAGTGTCGGACTTCATGAGTGCGTCGGCGGCGTAGATACCGGCAGGGCCGGCACCGACGATCGCGACGCGAAGGGGACGAGTCTGATCGGTCATCAGGGGATCAACTACCTCTTCGGTGTGCGGACGGACATATCCAGCTTAAATTAAGGCTGCCCTCAGTGGGCTCGGCGCAGGTCGCGCGGGGATGACGGCGAAGGAGGATGAATCGAGCCGTCGAGCGAATCGCTTCAGCGACAACACATGTGGGCACCCATACGACACAGGTCGACGGCGAGGCGTCGAACGAGCTGCGTGGTGGCCATGCCACAATTCCTACCTCGAGAGGGTTTTTAGGGCAAATGCGGCCGTGACGGGCCGCGACCTCGCGCCCACTAGGATCGGGCGCATGGCCAAGCGCGGAGCCCCCGAACCCGAACCCGATCCCGGCCCGGATCCCGACGGTCCCACCAGTAGCAGCATAGGGCCTTTCCTCGGAGCCCTCGCGGTCCTGGTGGTTCTCGTCCTCGTCGTCTTCGGTGCACAGCTCTTCTCCCCGGCGGGCGACGACCTCACCGAGGACGAGATGGTGCGCCGCGCGGTCACCGACTACGTCTCCGCGCACAACGAGAACGACGAACCGATCCTCGACCGGCTGCGCTGCAGCGATCTGCCCGCCGAGGAAGCGCCGCTCGCGGACGTCGAGGGACGGGTGGAGCTGCAGGCCACCCAGAACATCTCCGTGGACGGAGATCGGGCCACCGTCGACGTCCGGACCGGCCTCGACGGGGAGACGCAGACCGAGACGTGGCAGGTCGTCCGAGTCGACGATGTGTGGCGGATCTGCCGGTTCTGACGCGTCGCCGTGCGTATACGAAGCGGTGCCCGCGTGTACGTCACAGTCCGACCTGTGAAAACATGTCCGGGTGAGCTACGCAGGTGATATAACGCCGCAGCAGGCATGGGACCTGCTGCAAGGTGATCCGGATGCCGTGCTCGTCGATGTGCGTACCGAAGCCGAGTGGAAATACGTCGGGGTCCCCGAGACCTCGTCGCTCGGTCGCCGGACCGTGTTCGTCGAGTGGGTTCGTTACCCCGACGGCGCCCCCAACCCGAGCTTCGTCGAGGACCTGAGGGCAGCGGGTATCGGCGGTGGACCGGTGATCTTCCTGTGTCGCTCGGGGCAGCGCTCCATCGGAGCGGCCACGGCCGCCACCGCTGCGGGCCTGACCCCCGCCTACAACGTTCTCGAAGGATTCGAAGGCGCTCTCGACGGCGAAGGCCATCGCGGTGCCGAGGGCTGGCGGGCCGCAGGCCTGCCGTGGAGGCAGTCGTGAGTTCCATCCCCCAGGGCGGCGCGTTCGACAAGGCGCTGCCCGCCACCGTTCGCCCCGCCACGCTCGGCGTGCGCGGCGGCCTGCTCCGATCCGGCTTCGAGGAGACCTCCGAGGCGCTCTACCTCAACTCCGGGTTCGTCTACGAGTCGGCCGAGGCCGCCGAAGCCGCTTTCACCGGCGACGTCGACCACTTCGTCTACTCCCGCTACGGCAACCCCACGGTGAAGATGTTCGAGGAGCGCCTGCGCCTGCTCGACGGTGCCGAGGGTGCCTACGCCACCGCGTCCGGCATGTCCGCGGTGTTCACTGCGCTCGCGGCGCTGCTCGGCAAGGGCGACCGTCTCGTCGCGGCACGCAGCCTCTTCGGTTCGTGCTTCGTCGTGTGCAACGAGATCCTGCCCCGCTGGGGCGTCGAGACGGTGTTCGTCGACGGTGAGGACCTCGACCAGTGGGAGAAGGCGCTGTCGGTGCCCACCACCGCGGTCTTCTTCGAGACCCCGTCGAACCCGATGCAGACCCTCGTCGACGTGCGACGCGTCTCCGAGATGGCGCACGCGGCAGGTGCGAAGGTGGTGCTGGACAACGTCTTCGCCACCCCGCTGCTGCAGCGCAGCATCGATCTCGGCGCCGACATCGTCGTCTACTCGGGCACCAAGCACATCGACGGTCAGGGCCGCGTGCTCGGCGGAGCGATCCTCGGTCCCAAGGACTACATCGACGGGCCCGTGCAGCAGCTCATCCGCCATACCGGGCCGTCGCTGAGCCCGTTCAACGCGTGGACGCTGCTCAAGGGCCTCGAGACCATGCCGGTGCGGTTGCGCGCCTCGGTCGATTCGGCGCTGCGCATCGCGCAGTTCCTCGAAACGCAGGATGCGGTGCGCTGGGTCAAGTACCCGTATCTCGAGTCGCACCCGCAGTACGAACTCGCGAAGTCGCAGATGAGTGGCGGTGGCACGATCATCACGTTGGAGCTCGACGCCCCCGAGGGCGAGGGCAAGAAGCGTGCCTTCGAGCTGCTGAACAAGCTGCGCATCGTCGACATCTCGAACAATCTCGGCGACTCCAAGTCGCTCATCACCCACCCGGCGACCACCACCCACCGGGCGATGGGACCGGAGGGCCGGGCCGCGATCGGTTTGTCCGACGGCGTGGTGCGACTGTCCGTGGGCCTCGAGGATCCCGAGGATCTGCTCGAGGATCTCCAGCAGGCGCTGTCCTGACCTGGGACGCCGTGAGCTACGCTGCGGGTGTCCTGCCGATCCGGTAGGGCACCCGCTGCGTTTTCGGTGAAGCCGGTGAGAATCCGGCGCTGTCCCGCAACTGTGAGTCCGACTTCCGGGTGAGCCAGGTCAGCCGGCGCGGGGGTCCGTACGTACTGGTCCTCGGACGAAGGACGGTGACGTGCCGCAACCGCACTGTTGCAGCCGTACTGTTTTCGTCCTCCGAACAACGGAGGATGGCTGTGCCACTCGACAACCACCGACGGCTGCTCGCCGCCGGACTGACCGCTTTCGCGCTCCTCGCCGCGGGGTGCTCGAGCAGCGACGATTCGTCACCGTCCGGTGACACCGACACCACCTCCGCGGACGTCCCGCAGGCCATCGTGTCGCTGAGCCCCACCAGCACGGAGATGCTCTACGCCGTCGGTGCCGGCGACCAGGTGGTCGCGGTCGACGACCGATCCGATTATCCGGCCGACGCGCCCGTCACCGATCTGTCGGGGTACACCCCCAACGTCGAGGCCATCCTCGGTTACGAACCCGACCTCGTCGTCGCCAACGCCGACACCGCCGATCTCGTCGCCGGGCTCGAGCAGGCCGGTGTCGAGACGCTGATCCTTCCCGCGGCCGAGAACCTGGACGACACCTACGCCCAGATCGAGCAGCTGGGAGCCGTCACCGGACACGTCGGCGACGCCGCCGAACTCGTGGCGCAGATGAAGACGGACATCGACGAGATCCTTGCCGGCCTCCCCGAACGGGAGACCCCGCTGAGCTACTACCACGAGCTCGACAACACCTTCTACACCGTCACCGACGACACCTACATCGGCGAGATCTACTCGATGCTGGGGCTGACCTCGATCGCGACCGGCGGCGACGGCTACCCGCAGCTGTCCGCCGAGTACGTCCTCGAACAGAACCCCGACGTGATCTTCCTGGCCGACGGCCAGTGCTGCGGCGTCACGCCCGAGGTCGTCGCGGAACGTGCCGGATGGGGCGAGCTCACCGCTGTCCGGGACGGCCAGGTCTACGTCCTCGACGAGGACATCGCCAGTCGCTGGGGGCCGCGCGTCGTGGACCTGATGCGTGAGGTCGCCCGGATCGTCGGCACCATCCCCGCGGCCCAGCCCACGCCTTGATCTCCCTGTCGCGAGGCAACACCCGCGCACTGCCACCCGGTGGTGCGCGGGTACTGCCGCGCAACGTGCTCGTGCTGACCGGCGCAGTGCTCGCCCTGTTCGCCGCGATGCTGGTCGGGATCCTCGTCGGGCCCGCCGGCCTCACCCCCGGCGGGGTGCTGCTCGACATCGCCGACCGCCTGCCGCTCGTCGACGTCGACTCCGGGTTGAGCACGCGTCAGCAGGCGATCCTGTGGAACATCCGGATGCCGCGCGTCGTGCTCGGGGTGCTGGTCGGTGCGATGCTGGCCATCGCCGGTGCGGCCTACCAAGGGGTCTTCCGCAATCCGCTCGCCGACCCCTATCTGCTCGGGGTCTCCAGCGGCGCCGGTCTCGGTGCCACCCTCGCTATCGTCGTCGGCGGCGCCGCCGGGTTCGCCGGAGTCCCGATCGCGGCCTTCGCCGGGGGACTGCTCGCCGTCGGCGCGACGTACTCGCTCGGCCGCACCGTTGGCGGCAGCCGCTCGGAAGTCGTCATCATCCTCGCCGGTGTCGCCGTCGCGGCCTTCGCCAACGCGATCCAGACCTTCTTCATGCAGCTGCACGACGACACCCTGCGACAGGTGTACTCGTGGATGCTCGGCCGCCTGTCCACCGACGGCTGGTCCGACGTCGTCGTGGTCCTGCCGTACGTCGTGGTCACCGTCGCGATCATCGCGCTGCATCGGCGCACACTCGATGTCATGGCGGTCGGCGACGTCGAAGCCGCGAGCCTCGGGATCAACCCGGCGCGCGTGCGGCTGCTGCTCGTCTGCGTCGCGACCCTCGGGACCGCCGCGGTGGTCTCGGCCAGCGGACTCATCGGGTTCGTCGGCATCGTCGTTCCCCACGCGGTCCGGTTGCTCGTCGGACCGGGTCACCGTCTCCTGCTGCCGCTGTCGCTGCTGGTGGGTGCGTCCTTCCTCGTCCTCGCGGACGTCCTGGCCCGCACCGTCATGTCGCCCGCCGAACTGCCGATCGGTGTCGTCACCGCGGCGATCGGGGCGCCCTTCTTCCTCGTCGTGCTCAGACGGAGCCGAGGTGTCCGATGAAAAGTGATGTTCTCACCACCCCGACCATGACGGTCTCGTGCCGGCAGCTCAGCGCCGAACGCGGTGGCGTCGAGGTGCTGCACGGGGTCGACCTGAACGTCACCGCGGGATCGTGGGTGTCGCTGGTAGGACCCAACGGGTCGGGCAAGACCACTCTTCTCCACGTCCTCGCCGGTCTCGTACCGGCCACCGGTCACCTGCAGGTCGCCGACGTCGCGCCGGGGCGCGCCGGACGTCGGGACATGGCACGCGCGGTCGCGCTGATGCCGCAACGCCCGGTGGTGCCGGAAGGCGTCACCGTCCGGGAACTGATCCACCTCGGTCGCACTCCACACATCCCACGCTTCGGTTCCGAGACCGCTCACGACCGCGAGGTGGTGGACCGCGTCGTCGAACGACTCGAACTCGAAGCGTTCGCCCCGCGCCTCGCGACCGAACTGTCCGGCGGTGAGCTGCAGCGCGTCGTACTCGCACGCGCTCTCGCCCAGCAACCGCGGGTGCTGCTCCTCGACGAACCCACCAGCGCACTCGACATCGGACACCAGCAGCAGGTACTCGAACTCGTCGACTCGATGCGCACCGAAGGCGACCTCACCGTCATCGCCGCGATGCACGATCTGACTTCCGCCGCGCAGTACGGGGAACGACTCGTGCTCCTCGATCACGGACACGTCGTCGCCGACGGAGCGCCCGACGACGTCCTCACCGCCGACCGCATCGCGCACGTCTACGGCGCCCGCGTCGAGATCCTCGACCGCCCGGCAGGTCGCGCCGTACTCCCTCTCCGCGACAGCACGAAGGACCGCTGATGGAGGTCGTGCTCCTGGGAACCGGCGCGGCGGACGGGTGGCCGAACCCGTTCTGCACGTGTGCATCCTGCGCGGACGCCGCGCGTCGCGGCGAGATCCGCGGGCAGACCGCGGCACTCGTCGACGATGTGCTGATGCTCGACTGCGGTCCCGAGGCGCCCCGCGCGGCCGTGCGGCACGGCAGGTCGCTGGCGAAGGTGCGGCATATCCTCCTGACCCACGCCCATGCAGACCATCTGGGCCCGCAGGCACTGTTGTTCCGGTCGTGGGTGGCCGCCGGTGTCGAGCTCGACGTGATCGGTCCCGCCGACGCGCTCGACACCTGTAGGCCCTGGGTGGCTCCCGACGACCCGGTACGCTTCGTGCCGGTCGAGGCGGGGGACTCGCTCACCGTCGGCGACTATTCGGTGCGCGTTCTTCCCGCACGACACAAGGTGTTCCGCGACGGTGACGCGGTGCTGTACGACCTGTCGGGCCCCGGCGGGTCGCGGTTGCTGTGGGCCTGCGACACCGGGATGTGGCCCGCCGAGTGGTTCGAGGCCGTGCGCGACGTCCGGTTCGACGCGGTATTCCTCGAGGAGACCTTCGGGGACCGTTCCGAATTGTCCGAGGGTCACCTCGGTCTGCCCGAGTTCGGCGCGATGGTGGATGGTCTGCGCGGTGTCGGTGCCGTCACCGAGAACACCGACGTGGTGGCGGTACATCTGGGTCACCACAATCCGCCCATCGATTATCTTCGGAATCGGATGCAGCAGTTGAATTCTCGTCCGGGTCGTGACGGTGAGGTGGTACACGTGGGTGAAGAGGTTCCGGTCGTGCCGCATCGGACGTTGGTGCTCGGGGGAGTGCGGTCGGGCAAGTCGCGGCACGCCGAGGAATTACTCGCGTCGTATCCGTCCGTCACCTACGTCGCCACCGGCGGGACCCGCGAAGGTGACGTCGAATGGGCGGAACGCGTTGCGCTGCATCGGCAGAGACGACCGGCATCGTGGTCGACGATCGAGACCTCGGACGTGGCGAAGGTACTGCGGGACGCGGACGAACCCCTGCTCGTCGACTGTCTCGGAACCTGGCTCACGGCACGACTCGACCTCCACGACGTGTGGAACACAGGGAATTCCGCTGCCGTCGACGCCGACATCGACGATCTCCTCGGTGCGTGGCGGCAGGCCCGGGTTCCCGTGGTCGCAGTCAGCAACGAGGTGGGCAGTGGTGTGGTGCCGGCGAGTGCGTCGGGGCGGTTGTTCCGCGACATGCTGGGTCGGCTCAATGCGCGGGTCGCCGAGGCCAGTGAGTCGGCGACTCTCGTGGTGGCGGGAATTCCCATTTCTCTGAAGTCGAATTAATTCCTGTTCTTCTCGTAACGCTGCGGACAACCCCGGCAGAGGTGGATTCCGGAGAGTAGTGCGTCAGGCAAGCAGTCGGTAAAGACCGATCAGCCCCACCACGACGATCACCGCCCGCAGCGCGACCGGCGACAGGCGTCGGCCGTAATGGGAGCCGAGATAGCCACCGATCAAGGAACCCACGGCGATCAGTGCGGCCACGGTCCAATTGATTCGGTCGAACGCCACCAGGATGTACGCGCATGCAGCGACGACGTTCACGACCAGCGACAGAAGGTTCTTCGCCGCGTTCTGTCGCTGGATGTGGTCGTGCAGCAACGCTCCGAACAGACCCATGAGCAGAATGCCCTGCGCCGCCGTGAAGTAGCCGCCATAGATGCCGACGGCGAAGGTGCCGACGACGAGGAGTGTCATCCGCACCGGTCCGAGGCGACCGTCGGCGTCGCCGCCGGTTCTGCGGGCCACCCATGCCTGGATCTTCGGTTGGAACACGACGAGCGTGAGTGCCAGGAGGAGCAGGATCGGCACGACCGTCTCGAAGACGGTTTCCGGCAGGTGGAGCAGGAGCCACGCTCCGACCAGTGCCCCGCAGAACGACGCGGGGATCTGCCACCGCAACCGCTCCCACTGCCCGCGCAGCTCGCGCCGATACCCCCAGGTGCCCGATACACCCCCGGCGACCAGGCCGATCGCGTTGGACATCGTCGCGGTCACCGGCGGCACACCGAACGCGATGAGCGTCGGGAATGTGATGAGGGTTCCGGATCCGACAAGGGAGTTGATCGCTCCGGCCCCGAGACCGGCAAGTGCGACGAGGAAGAGTTCGAGCGGGGTCACCGAGGCGAGTCTACGGCGTGCCGAAACCGGCCTTGTTGTCGATGTCGGGGCACCGCGTCGACATCGACATCGGTCTCGACGAGGGACGGTATTTCCGTCACGGTGATAGAAAGCCTGTCCGCGACGCGCCGCACTCCGTAATTTGAGCCGCGACCATCCAGAGCGACCGAGAGACCTGGCTCTACGACGTCGCAGCAACCCCCCGTGCGCGGGTGCGGGTGCTACCGCCGGGATCGATGGAGGAACGAGCATGACCCGCTGGACCGAGCGCGCTTCGTGGTGTCGCCGGCACATCGACCTGTGTCGCGGCACGTCGCACCGGTGTCCTGGCGGTGCTGCGCACCGGTGTCGTCGGTGACGTAGCCCGTCCGCCGAACCTCCCGTTGTTCTTCGCCGCGTGAGTCCCGGCCCGTCCGCAGGGGGACGGGCCGGGACCTACGTCTGCACCCCCGCTTTCCCGCATCCCGTATTCCCGAAAGGCCCATCCCGATGGCTCCCGCCCACAGGACGTCGCCGTGAGCACGTCCACCGATCTCCGCATTCCCGACGCTCCGGCCGATCACACCGACGACGAGAACCTGGTCGTCGCACGGAAATGGCATCCGGGGCGCTGGGTGATCAGCGCCGCCGTGCTGATCCTCGTCGCCCAGTTCGCATCGTGGTCGCCGAACTCGAAGCCGAGGCCCTGCGTCGCGGGTACACCCGCATCTACCTGACGACGGGGTGGCGGCAACCCGAGGCCGTCGCGCTGTATCTCGCGGCCGGATACACCGCCCTGTTCGACTCCCGGCGACCCGCCGAGGAGATCGGTCCGCATCCCTTCGAGAAGTTCCTGATCGGAAAGGCGGTCTCCGCATGAAGTTCCTGCTGCTCAGCCTCATCACCCACCATCCCGATCCCGTGACGGGAGAATGGCTCTCGCCGTCCGAACGGATCCGGGAGGTCGTCGACACCGCCGTGCTCGCCGAACAGCTCGGATTCGAAGGATTCGCGGTGGGGGAGCGGCACGAGAAGCCGTTCCTCGCGTCGTCACCTCCGGTGGTCCTGGCCCACATCGCGGCGCGGACCAGCACACTCGAACTGTGGACCGGCGTCACGACGCTGAGCCTGCTCGACCCCGTCCGCGCGTTCGAGGACTACTCCACGCTCGACAACCTGTCGGGTGGGCGCCTGCAGCTCATGATCGGCAAGGGCAACGGCACCGCCCAGGCCGACCTGTTCCACGTCACCCCCGAGGATCAGTGGGACCGCAATCGCGAAGGGTACGAGCTGTTCCGGTCTCTGTGGGAGAACGAGACGGTCACCTGGGAGGGGCGGTTCCGGCCGTCGCTCACCGACGCCGTCGCCGTACCCCGGCCGCTGCAGCAGCGCCTGACCATCTGGCACGGTAGCGCCACCAGTCGCGAATCCGTCGATCTCGCAGCCCGATACGGTGACCCGATCTTCTCCGCGAACGTCACCAACCCGATCGAGCCGTACGCCGAACTCATCGACCACTACCGCGAACGATGGGCCGCCTACGGCCACGATCCCGCCGAGGCACGGGTCGGTGCCGGGACGGCGGGACTGTACGTCGCGCGCACCTCGCAGGAAGCGATCGACGCCTACCGTCCCCAGTTCGAGCAACGGCTCGAATTCGCTCGCGAGAACGGACTTCCCGTCGTCTTCGAGACCATCGAGGACTTCGTCGAACGCAGCTCCGCACTCATCGGGAGCCCGCAGCAGGTGATCGACAAAGTCCTCCGCTACCACGAGCGTTTCGGCCACGAGGTCATGCACGTGACCGCCGACCGCGGCGGGTTCTCCGTGGCGGAGCAGCGCGCGAGTCTCGAACTGTTCCAGGCGGAGGTCGCGCCGGCACTGCGCGCGGCGATACCGCACCGCGGGGCCGTCGCGATCCCGCACAGCGAGATCGTCACCGCCTGAGACTGCGGTCCGGGAACCGTTTCGATCGCAGTGAAGAAAACGGTGTGCCCGATCCTCGAGGCTCCGTAACCTCGGGAAACGAACCATCCAGAGCTGCCGAGATTCGCGCTGACATCCCGTCCCATCAGGGACGACATTCCATCCCCGTCCGCCCGACGGCATCCGCAACGGTGA
>NZ_JBKFBA010000017.1:0-11093 GCF_053345925.1 Rhodococcus sp. C26F | reverse complement strand
GCGCCCTGTCCAGATCACGGAGCCCGTCGTTGTCCATCTCGTCCTCCTCCGCGTCCCGGTTCGTCGTCACGGCCGCCGCCACCGCCGTACTGGGCGCAGCGCTGACCGCCTGCGGCGCCGGTGCCGCGGCGAACTCGCAGCCCACCGGCGACCCGCAGCCCGGCGGCACCTTGCGGTACGGGTTGTCGGTCCCACCCACCTGCGCCGATCCCGCGCAGGCCGCCAGCAACCAGACCATCTACGTCGCCCGGCAGGTCGTCGACTCGCTCACCGACCAGGACCCCGCGACCGGTGAGATCGTGCCGTGGCTGGCGGAGAGCTGGGAATCGAACGCCGACGGCACGCAGTTCACCTTCCGGTTGAAGGAGGGCGTGACCTTCAGCGACGGCACCCCGCTGACCGCGGACTCCGTGAAGAAGAACTTCGACGCGATCGTGAACACCCTCGGCGGGGTGAAGGCGCCGCAGGCCGTGGGATATCTCGCGGGATATGCCGGCACCACGGTCGTAGACGACCGCACTGCACAGGTGAGCTTCTCCGTGCCGAACGCGCCGTTCCTGCAGGCCACCGCAAGTCATCAGCTCGGTCTGCTCTCGGAGGCCGACACCGTGAAGAGCGCGGAGGAACGCTGCGCCGGTGACCTGTCGGGCACCGGGCCGTTCGTATACGAGGACTACCAGCAGGACAAGTCCGCCACCCTCGTCAAGCGCACGGGTTACTCGTGGGGTTCGGAGGCATTCGGACACGACGGTGAGGCCTATCTCGACCGGATCGAGTTCACGATCGTCCCCGAATCCGGTGTCCGCACCGGATCGCTCGCCTCCGGTCAGCTCGACGCCATCTCGGATGCGCTGCCGCAGGACGCGCCACAGATCGAAGGTGCCGGTGGCCGCATCCTGACCACTCCGAACCCGGGTATCCCGTTCGGTTTCCAACCCAACGTGAGCCGGGGTGTCCTCACCGACCCGGCCGTGCGCAGCGCGATCGTCCCGGCTATCGACCGGCAGGAACTGGTGGACACGGTCCTCGGACCGGACTTCCGCCCCGCGACCAGCACGCTCGCGTCCGCGACCCCCGGTTACGTCGAACTCGCCGATGTCACCTACGACCCGGCGAAGGCGGAGCAGATCCTCGACGAGGCCGGCTGGGTGCCCGGTCCCGACGGCATCCGCGTCAAGGACGGGCAGCGTCTGAGCTTCCCGGTGCTGTTCAGCTCGGTGTTCGCCGGCAACCAGGCCATCCTCGAACTGGTGCAGCAGCAGCTGCGCGCGGTGGGTGTCGACCTGCAGCTCGACCTCGTCTCCACCCCGGAGAACACCGCACGCCAGAACGCAGGTGACTACGAGGCGTCCTACTACAACAGCACCCGCGCCGACGGCGACATCCTGCGCACCGCTTTCGGTCTGGACGGCCGCAACATCAACCAGCGTGGTCCCGTCCCCGAATTGGACGAGGTGCTGAACCGGCAGCTGTCGACGACCGACCCCGCCGCCCGCGCCGAGCTCATCGGACAGGCGCAGCAGCTCGTCCTCGACAACGGCCTGTGGATCCCCACGGTCGAGCTGTCGCAGGCGATCGGAGCCGGGCCGAACGTCGCCGACCTGAAGTTCGAGGCGTCGGCGCGGCTGCAGTTCTTCGACACCTGGCTGAGCGAGTAGATCATGGTGCGCTATCTCGGTTTCCGTGTGCTCCAGGCAGTGGGGGTGCTGTGGGCGGCGTTCACGGTGTCGTTCGCGGTCCTGTTCCTGTTGCCCTCCGATCCGGTCTCCATCGCCGCCGGCGCCGATGCCGGAACACCGGTCGACGCCGCCGCGATCGAACAGCTCCAGGCGCGGTACGGACTCGACCAACCGGTCGCGGTGCAGTACTGGAACGCGCTGAGCAACGCGGTCCGAGGTGATTTCGGCATGTCCATCTCGACCGGACAGTAGGTGACCGACGCGATCGCCGCGGCCCTGCCGAGCACCCTCGTCCTGGCGGGCACCGCACTGGTGTTCGCCCTGGTGTTCGGCACGGCGGTCGCCTTCCTCGCGACCTACACGCGGGTCCACCGGCTCCGCAGCCTGCTGTTCTCGCTGCCTCCGCTGGGGGTGGCCGTACCGACCTTCTGGGTGGGTCTGATCCTGTTGCAGCTGTTCTCGTTCCGGCTACGACTGTTCCCGGCCTTCGGTGACCAGGGCATCGAACATGTGATCCTTCCGGCGATCACCCTGGCGCTGCCGACCGGCGCGGTGATCGCCCAGGTCCTCGCGACCAGTCTGCAGACGACCTGGCGGCAGCCGTTCATCGAAGCGGCGCGCGCGAAGGGCGCGTCCCGCCTGCGCGTCCAGACGCGGCACGCGCTGAAGCTGTCGAGCATCCCCGCCTTCACGATCGCCGGCGTCATCGTCGGCAACCTCCTCGCGGGGTCCGTGGTGGTCGAGACGGTCTTCTCCCGGGCAGGTATCGGGCGCCTGACCCAGATGTCGGTGATGGCGCAGGACATTCCGGTGGTGCTCGGCATCGTCGTGTTCTCGTCCACCGTATTCGTGCTCGTCAACCTCGCCGTCGACCTGCTCTACCCCCTCATCGACCCGCGGATCACCCACGGCATCGACCGGGGTGGCGCCGCCGCGTCGACCGAGGACGACCCGACCCACGACGACACTCTCCTGGAGGCCGAGGCACGTGTCTGACACACTCGTCCGCGAAGCACTACCGGCGACGTCGTTGCCGGAACCACGCTCGCGCAGAAGAATCCGGATCGCACGCGTTGTGACAGCGGTGCGACGCAACGCCGTCCTGGTCGTGTCGTCGATCGTGCTGTTCCTCGCGGTGGGCTTCGCGCTGTTCCCGTCGCTCTTCGCGTCGGGCGACCCGCTGCAGGGTGTGCCCGCCGAGAAGCTGCAGGGACCGAGCGCCGCACACTGGTTCGGCACCGACAATCTCGGCCGCGACGTGTACACGCGCGTCGTGCACGGAGCCGGCCTGTCGCTCACCGCCACGCTCGTCGCGGTCGGCATCGCCCTGGTCGTCGGCTCGCTGATCGGGTTGCTGTCCGGTGCGGTCGGCGGTGCCATCGACGCGGCACTCATGCGCCTCGTCGACGTCCTGCTGTCCATCCCCGCGCTGCTGCTGTCCCTCGCGCTCGTCACGGCCCTCGGTTTCGGCACGATGAACGTCGCGATCGCCGTGGGTGTGAGCCTCGTGGCGAACTTCGCGCGCGTCATGCGTTCGGAAGTGCTGCGGGTACGCGAGGCGCTCTACGTCGAAGCTGCGTTCGCGTGCGGCGTCCGGTGGCACACCGTGCTGCGCCGGCACGTGCTGCGCAATTCGTACGCGCCCGTCGCGGCCCTCGCCGCCGTCGAATTCGGTATGGCCGTGCTGGCCGTGTCGTCGCTGAGCTTTCTCGGCTTCGGAGCCGTGCCACCGACACCCGAATGGGGGTCGCTGATCTCGGAGGGCCGCAACTATCTCGCCGCGGCCTGGTGGATGACGACCCTTCCGGGCCTGGTTATCGTCGCCGTCGTGCTCTCGGCCCACCGCATCGGCCACGCCCTCGAGGACAGGAGCGCACGATGAGCCTCCTCGAAGTGCGCGACCTGCAGGTCGCCTACGGGCCGTCGCGCGAACCGGTGGTCGCGGTGAACGGTGTCGATCTCACGGTCGGTCGCGGTGAGGTCGTCGCGGTGGTCGGCGAGTCGGGATCGGGCAAGTCCACCACCGCGCACGCGATCATCGGATTGCTCGCCGGAACCGGTCGCGTCACGGCGGGGTCGGTGTCCTTCGACGGCACGTCGCTGAACGACCTGTCCGAGCATGCCTTCGAACGCATCCGCGGCGCCCGGATCGGATTCGTCCCGCAGGACCCGACGACCTCCCTCAACCCCGTCATCCGTATCGGCGACCAGATCGCCGAGGTGCTGCGCATCCACGGTCTCGCCGACCGGCGCACCGCGCGGATCGAGGCGCTGCGCATCCTCGAAGAGGCCGGCCTCGACGATCCGCACCTGCGCGCGAAGCAGTACCCGCAGGAACTGTCCGGTGGCCAGCGGCAGCGGGTGCTCATCGGTATCGCCCTCGCCTGCCGGCCCGACCTCGTCATCGCCGACGAACCGACGAGCGCACTCGACGTGACGGTGCAGCGCCGCATCCTCGACCACCTCGACGCACGGATCGCCGAGACCGGCACCGCGGTACTGCTCATCACCCACGACCTGGGTGTCGCGGCAGATCGCGCCGACCGCATCGTCGTCATGCAGGGCGGACGGGTCGTCGAGACCGGACCGGCGGCGCAGGTCCTCACCGACCCGCAACACGAGTACACGCGCTCGCTCATCGCGGCAGCGCCGAGCCTCGCGGAACCGGTTGTGCGACCCGCCCTGAAGGAGGCGGCCCCGATCCTGTCGGTGTCGAAGGTGTCGAAGACCTTCCGCATCGACCGCAAGTCCTCGCTGCACGCCGTGCGCGATGTGTCTTTCGACGTTCCCCGCGGCGGCACCCTGTCGCTGGTGGGGGAGTCGGGTTCCGGCAAGTCCACGGTCTCGCGCATCGCGATCCGGCTCGAGACCCCCACCGCGGGAACGGTCCGGTTCGACGGTGACGACATCACCACGCTCGGGGGCCGTGCGCTGCGGGCACTGCGGCGACGGGTACAGATCGTGCACCAGAATCCCTACGCCTCGCTCGACCCGAAACTGAGGATCCGCGACATCGTCGCCGAACCCCTCGAGGCGTTCGGCGTCGGCACGAGAGCCGAACGCGCCGCGCACGTCGCACGCCTCCTCGATCAGGTGGCGCTGTCGACCGCACATCTGGACCGCAAACCAGCCGAACTGTCCGGTGGACAACGGCAACGCGTGGCCATCGCACGGGCCATCGCCCTGAACCCCGAGCTGCTCGTCCTCGACGAACCCGTCTCGGCGCTCGACGTGTCGGTCCAGGCGCAGATCCTCGACCTGCTCACCTCGCTGCAGACCGAACTCGGGATCGGTTACCTGTTCATCTCGCACGACCTCGCCGTCGTCCGGCAGATCAGCGACACCGTCGCCGTGATGCGCGCCGGCCGGGTCGTCGAATACGGCTCCACCACAGAAATTTTCGACAACCCCCAACACGAGTACACGCAGACGTTGCTCGAGGCCATCCCCGGGAAGGTCCACCATGTCCGATAGTTCAGAATTATTGCTGGCCGTCGACTTCGCCGGCGCCGGCATCCATCCGTCGTCCTGGCGACGCGACGACTCGCGCGCCGAGGAACTGTTCACCCCCCGCTACTGGGCAGACCTCGTCGGTGCCGCCGATCGCGCCGGCGTCGACTTCGCGTTCCTCCCCGACACCTTCGGCATCGTCTCGGACGCGACTACCGTGCGCGGCCGCCTCGAAGCCGTCGGACTCGCGGCGCGCCTGACCACCGCCACCACGCGCATCGGCCTGATCCCCACCGCGACCGTCACCCACACCGAACCCTTCCACGTCGCCAAGGCAATCCAGACGATCGATCACACCACGCTCGGTCGCGCCGGGTGGGAGGTCGCGGTGACCCCGGGCGTCGTGAAGTTGTTCGGCCGCAAGGACGAGCAGGACACCGCGTCGCTGTGGGCCGAGGCGCACGAGGCCGCCGAGGTCGCGGCGCGACTGTGGGACAGCTGGGAGGACGACGCCGAGATCCGCGACGTCGCCACCGGCCGCTTCATCGATCGCGACAAGGTCCACTACATCGACTTCGTCGGCGAGTACTTCTCCGTCAAGGGATCGTCGATCGTGCCGCGGTCCCCGCAGGGGCAACCGCTGGTCGCGGTGACGGTGACCGGTGCCGACTCCTTCGGATTCGCCGCGCAGCGAGCCGATCTCGTCCGTATCCGCGCCACCGACCTCGCCGCCGCATCCGAACCGGCCGGCCGCATCCGGGCCGCGGCGGGCGACCGGCGGATCTTCGTGCTGCTCGACGTCGACGTTCTGCTCGGCGACGACGCCACCGCAGATCTCGCGCAGCTCGAGACGTGGGCCGGGCAGCCCTACCGCTCCGACACGCTCGTCCACGTCGGTACGTCCGAGAGCCTGATCGAACTGCTCGATGACACAACGGGTGTGGACGGGGTGACCCTGCGGCCCCTCGCTCTGCCGTCCACCCTCCACCGACTCGTCGAGAACGTGCTGCCCGTCGTCCGTCCCGAGGTCGCTCCCGCCACCGGAACCCTGCGCGACCGGCTCGGTCTGTCCCGTCCCGCCAACCGCTTCGCGGCTGCTCACTGAAGGAACGATCATCGTGTCCCGCAACACTGTTCGCAAGCAGATCCATCTCGCCGCGCACTTCCCCGGCGTCAACAACACCACGGTGTGGGCCGACCCCGAGTCGAAGAGCCAGATCGACTTCTCGTCGTTCCTGCACCTCGCCCGCACCGCCGAACGCGGCAGGTTCGACTTCTTCTTCCTCGCCGAAGGACTCCGGCTCCGCGAGCACCGCGGCCGCATCCACGACCTCGACGTCGTGGGACGCCCCGACACCCTCACGGTGCTCGAGGCCATCGCCGGTGCCACCACCCACCTCGGCCTGGCCGGCACCATCAACACCACTTTCAACGAGCCGTACGAACTGGCCAAGCAGTTCGCGACTCTCGACCACCTCTCGGACGGTCGCGCGGCGTGGAACCTCGTCACCTCGTCGGATGCGTTCACCGGAGAGAACTTCCGTCGCGGCGGTTTCCTCGAGCACTCGCAGCGGTACGTCCGTGCCTCCGAGGTGGTCGACGCGGTGCGGGAGCTGTGGGACGGCTGGTCGGCCCGCGGTCCCGTGATCGACCGCGAGACCGGGATCTTCGCTCCCGACGGCGACATCGCGTCGTTCGACATCCACACCACCCAGTTCGACATCGCGGGTCGCTTCGAGGTGCCGCGCAGCCCCCAGGGGCACCCGGTCCTGTTGCAGGCCGGTGACTCCGACGAGGGCCGTGAGTTCGGTGCCGCCAAGGCCGACGCCATCTTCAGCCGGCACGGCACCCTCGAGGAAGGTCGCGCGTTCTACACCGACGTCAAGAACCGCCTCGCGAAGTACGGACGCAGCTGGGACGAGCTGAAGATCCTGCCCGCCGCGACCTTCGTCCTCGGAGACACCGAGGAGGAAGCACACGAGCGGGCCCGGCACATCCGCCTGCAGCAGGTCGGTCCGCAGACGGCCATCGCCTTCCTCGAACAGGTATGGGGCAAGGACCTGTCGTCGTACGACCCGGACGGCCCGCTGCCGGACGTCGACCCGGAGGACAACGTCACCATCACGCGCGGACGCGTGCGCCACGCCAAGGATCCGCTGGCCGTAGCCCGGCAGTGGAAGGAGAAGGCGGACGCCGAGAACCTGAGCATCCGCGAGCTCATCATCGAGGTCACGGCACGGCAGCAGTTCATCGGAACGCCGCAGCAGGTCGCCGACGAGATCGACCTCTACGTCCATACCGACGCCAGCGACGGCTTCATCCTCGTCCCGCACCTCACCCCGGGCGGCCTCGACGACTTCGTCGACACGGTCGTCCCGCTGCTGCAGGAACGCGGCAGCTTCCGCACCGAATACGACAGCACCACTCTGCGCGGCCACCTCGGCCTGCGCGACCCGCACACCGTCACCGAAGGAGCCCGCGCGTCATGACCGCAACACTCGATCAGTTCGTCGACGAATGGCAGCGGTGGCATGCCGAGCGCAACGACGGCCTGCGGCAGCCGCTCGGCTGGCTGAGCCTGACCGCTCTGCACTGGCTGGACGAGACCCCCACCTCCTTCGACGAAGCGACGGGCCGGTGGCACGTCGACGGTGATTCGGTGGTCCACGAACTCGACGGGGAGACCACCACCTACGAGCCGGTCGAAGGGGCGCCCGGTCTCGAAGCGGAGTTCGACCGCGGCTTCGTCGAGATCATCAAGCGCACCGGACGATTCGGGATCCGCATCCACGATCGCACGGCACCGGCGCTCGCGTCGTTCACCGGTGTCCCGGCCTACGAACCCGACCCGTCCTGGGTACTGACCGGCCGGTTCGAGGCATTCGACGAACAGCAGGTCGTGACGACGGGTGCGGTCGTCGACGGACTGGAACACCACCACCCGGCGGCGGGTGTGGTCCGGTTCGGATACGACGGTGCCGAACACGAGCTCGTTGCTTTCGGAGAAGCCCGCGGTCCGCTGCGGATCCTGTTCACCGACGCGACGAGCGGGGTGACGACGTACCCGGCCGCGCGGATCCTGCAGGTCGAGGCACCGGCCGAGGACGGGACGGTCACGCTCGACTTCACGCGCGCCGCGAACCTGCCGTGCGCGTTCACCGACGCGGCGACGTGCCCGATCGCGCCGTCGCAGAACCGTCTTCCGTTCGCCGTCGAAGCCGGTGAACGCACTCCGCGTCTCGGGGAATCGTCGTGAACGCGCTGAATCCGGTGCCGTTGTCCGTGCTGGACCTCTCACCGGTCAGCGAGGGATCCTCGGTGCCGGAGGCATTGCGCAACACCCTCGACCTGGCGCGCCACGTCGAAGCGTGGGGGTACAAGAGGTACTGGGTCGCCGAGCACCATTTCGTCGCTGTCGCCTCGTCGGCACCCGACGTGCTCATCGGCGCGATCGCCGCCGCGACCCGCACCATCCGCATCGGTGCCGCCGCGGTTCAACTCGGACACAACACCGCGATCGGCGTCGTCGAATCCTTCGGCACTCTCGACGCCCTGTACCCGGGACGCATCGATCTCGGTCTCGGCAGGTCGGGGCAGCGACGAGCGGAGGCATTGGCGGGGGCGGCTCCCGAACCCGCTCCGCGGGCGACGGAGATCCGCGACGGACTGATCATCCCGCCGCCCTTCTCGCCGTCGAAGCTGCTGTCATCGTCCCGGTCGGCCGCGAGCTTCGGCATCCTGCAGCAACCCGGTGCGCAGTCGCCCGACTTCGCGCAGCAGATCGAGGACATCCTCGCCTTCCTGGACGGCACCTACACAGCACCGGACGGAACGGATCTGCACGCCAGTCCGGGAGAAGGCGCCGACCTCGAACTGTGGATGTTCGGTTCGAGTGCCGGACCCTCGGCGGAACTCGCGGGTCGCCTGGGGTTGCCGTTCGGTGCGAACTACCACGTCAGCCCGGGCACGACAGTCGAAGCGGTCGAGGCGTACCGGTCGGCGTTCCGTCCGTCGTCGATCCTGAGGAAGCCCTACGTGGTGGTCTCGGCCGACGCGGTGGTCGCTGACGACGACGCCACCGCACGCGAGTCGGCGTCGACCTACGGGCATTGGACGCACAGCATCCGCTCGGGCCACGGCGCGATCCCGTACCCGGACCCGGAGACCACCCCGCCGCTGACCGACGAGGAGCGAGCCCTCGTCGACGACCGCATCGTCACCCAGTTCGTGGGGTCGCCGAGCACGGTGGCGGAGCGCCTCGACACCCTCCGCCGAGTGACGGACGCCGACGAACTCGTCGTCACCTCGGTCACCCACGGCCACGAGGACCGCCTGCGTTCCTACGAACTGCTGGCCCGCGAATGGGGATTGGCGCGGGTCCGCGCCGCGTGATCGTTCGTCGAGACCGGTGTTGTTGTCGATAATTCGCGAGAAATCGGCAACAACACCGGTCTCGTTCCGGGGCGCCTGGGGATAACGTCGAAAGTTCTCCACAGGCGGGGGATTCGGGGTACCGGCGGGACCGGAGACCGGGCACGCTCGCGCTCATGGTCGACTTCCACGAACCATTCGCCGGCACCGATGCACTGGCGGCCGGATCGGTGACGCGGTACCGACTTCGGCACCACTTCGTGAAGCTTCATCGCAATGTGTACGTCGCTCCAGGAGTCGAAGCGACCGCACTACTGCGCGCGAAGGCAGCCTGGCTGTGGGCGGGAGGTATAGGGGTACTGGCCGGACCGTCCGCAGCCGCCGTGCACGGGACCCGTTGGCTCGACGCGTCGTTGCCCGCGGAGATCGTGCGACCCAGGAAGCTGCACTCGACGCCGGGCATCATCGTTCGCAGCGTCGACGACATCGAATCCTGCGTCGTCGACGGAATGACGGTGACGACACCTGCCCGAACGGCCTTCGACCTCGCGCGTAGTGCAGACCTCGAGCGGTGCGTCGAAATGCTGGACGCGCTCTGCAATGCGACCGGAACGAAGGTCCACGAGATCGAAGCGGTGGCCGCTCGGAACAAGGGCGCTCGGCACCTCGCGTCCATCCGGAAGGTTCTCGAACTCGTCGACGGAGGGGCCGCGTCACCACCGGAGACGCACACGCGGCTGTTGATCGTCCGATCCGGTCTGCCCGTGCCGGAGACGCAGATCGAGATCTACGACGGTGGGCGGTTCGTGGCACGCGCGGACATGGGCTGGAAGCAGTGGAGGGTCCTCGTCGAGTACGACGGCGCGCAGCACTGGACCGATCGAGTACAGCGGACCATCGACATCGACCGCTATGCGTTGCTGTCGGAGCTCGGTTGGACCGTGGTGCGTGTCGGCGCCGACCTGCTGTATCGACGACCCCAGGTCCTCGTCGAAAGGGTGCGACGCGCGTTGCACCGCGCCGGTGCCCTCGGGTGACCTGTCGAGACCGGTGTTGTGTGCGATTTTTCCGTGAATTTCGAACACAACGTCGGTCTCGACCGACGACGAGCGTCCGGTGGGCATACTCGGGACATCGGAAACGCGAACGGTCGGAGGAATCTGTGGCTCAGGGTTTGAAGTTGGGGTACAAGGCGTCGGCGGAGCAGTTCGGCCCGCGCGAGTTGGTCGAGTTGGGTGTGCTGGCCGAGGCGCACGGGATGGATTCGGCGACGGTGTCGGATCATTTCCAGCCGTGGCGGCACAACGGTGGGCATGCCCCGTTCTCGTTGGCGTGGATGACCGCGGTGGGGGAGCGCACGCAGCGGCTGCAGCTCGGGACCTCGGTGCTGACCCCGACGTTCCGGTACAACCCGGCGGTGATCGCGCAGGCCTTCGCGACGATGGGGTGTCTGTATCCGGGGCGGATCTTCCTCGGGGTCGGCACCGGTGAGGCTTTGAACGAGATCGCCACCGGCTATGCCGGCCAGTGGCCGGAGTTCAAGGAACGCTTCGCCCGGTTGCGCGAGTCGGTGCGGTTGATGCGCGAGCTGTG
>NZ_JBKFBA010000016.1:92689-115249 GCF_053345925.1 Rhodococcus sp. C26F | reverse complement strand
CCGGATCGCCGTCGGTGACCGTCACCATCGCGTGCCGCAGGATGCGGTCGCCGAAGCGGTAACCCTTGCGGAGCACCGTCCCGAGCACCGGGTGGTGACCGTCGCCTTCCATCTGGACGGCCTCGTGCAGCTCGGGATCGAAGGCGTCGCCTTCCTCGCCGAACGCGACGAGTCCGACACTGTCGAACACACCGGTCAGCTTGCCGGACAGCGCCTTCAGCGGACCCGTCTCCAGGTCGCCGTGGGCGCGGGCCCGGTCGAGGTCGTCGAGGACGTCGAGGAACTTCGCCGCGACGGAGGCCTTGGCCTCCTCCGCGATCGCCGTGCGCTGCGCCTCGGCGCGGCGACGGTAGTTCGCGTACTCCGCGCTCACGCGCTGCAGGTCGGCGGTGCGCTCGGCGAGTTCCTTCGCCTCCTGCGACTGCTCTTCGGTCTGCTCGGCCTTCTCGGCGTCGCCCTCCGCAGGAACCGACTCGATCACCTCGCCCTCCTCGGCGCGCGGCTCCTCGGCGGGGTCGCGCACCTCGAAGGTCTCGGGGTCGATCCGTCGCTTGTCGGTGACGGTCACCGGTTCCTGCTCGGGCTTGTCGGCACTCACTTCTTCTCCGAATCGTTCGGCTCGTCGACGACCTCGGCGTCGACGANCGGCCGCACCGTCACCGGCAGCGGCACCCTCGGCGCCCTGCGCCTCGTAGATGGCCTGGCCGAGGGCCTGCGACTCGGTCGCGAGCTTCTCGACGGCGGCCTTGACCGCGTTGATGTCGGAGCCGGAGAGGGCGTCGTTGGCTTCCTTGATGGCAGCCTCGACCTTCTCCTTGACGTCGGCCGGGACCTTGTCCTCGTTCTCCTTGATGAACTTCTCGGTCTGATGCACGAGCGACTCGGCCTGGTTGCGGACCTCGGCCTCCTCGCGACGCTTGCGGTCCTCCTCGGCGTGCGCCTCGGCGTCCTTGACCATCCGGTCGATCTCTTCCTGGGAGAGGCCGGAGCCCTCCTGGATCCTGATCGTGTTCTCCTTGCCGGTGCCCTTGTCGCGGGCGGTGACGTGGACGATGCCGTTGGCGTCGATGTCGAAGGTCACCTCGATCTGCGGGACACCGCGCGGAGCCGGTGCGATGCCGCCGAGCTCGAACGAGCCGAGCAGCTTGTTGTGCGCCGCGATCTCACGCTCGCCCTGGAAGACCTGGATCTGCACCGACGGTTGGTTGTCGTCGGCGGTGGTGAAGGTCTCCGACCGCTTGGTGGGGATCGTGGTGTTGCGCTCGATGAGCTTGGTCATCACGCCGCCCTTGGTCTCGATACCCAGCGACAGCGGGGTGACGTCGAGCAGCAGCACGTCCTTGACCTCGCCCTTGAGGACGCCGGCCTGCAGGGCTGCGCCCACGGCGACGACCTCGTCGGGGTTCACACCCTTGTTGGGCTCGCGGCCACCGGTGAGCTCGCGCACCAGGTCGGTGACGGCGGGCATACGGGTCGAGCCGCCGACCAGCACGACGTGGTCGATGTCGCCGACGGAGATGCCGGCGTCCTTGACGACCTGCTGGAACGGAGCGCGGGTGCGCTCGAGGAGGTCGCCGGTGATCTTCTGGAACTCCGAGCGGGACAGCTGCTCGTCGAGGAACAGCGGGTTCTTGTCCGCGTCGACGGTGATGTAGGGCAGGTTGATCGAGGTCGACTGCGAGGACGACAGCTCGATCTTGGCCTTCTCGGCAGCCTCGCGCAGACGCTGCAGGGCCATCTTGTCCTTGGTCAGGTCGACGCCGTGCTGCGCCTTGAACTTGTCGACGAGCCAGTTGACGATGCGCTCGTCCCAGTCGTCGCCACCGAGGTGGTTGTCGCCGGAGGTCGCGCGGACCTCGACGACGCCGTCGCCGATCTCGAGGAGGGAGACGTCGAAGGTGCCGCCACCGAGGTCGAAGACCAGGATGGTCTGCTCCTTCTCGCCCTTGTCGAGGCCGTAGGCGAGGGCAGCCGCGGTGGGCTCGTTGACGATGCGCAGGACGTTGAGACCGGCGATGGTGCCGGCTTCCTTCGTGGCCTGACGCTGGGCGTCGTTGAAGTACGCCGGGACGGTGATGACCGCGTCGGTGATGTCCTCACCGAGGTAGGCCTCGGCGTCGCGCTTGAGCTTCATCAGCGTGCGGGCGCTGATCTCCTGCGGCGTGTACTTCTTGTCGTCGATGGCCACGGTCCAGTCCGTGCCGATGTGGCGCTTGACCGAACGGATGGTGCGGTCGACGTTGGTGACCGCCTGGTTCTTGGCGGGCTGGCCCACCAGAACCTCACCGTTCTTCGCGAATGCGACGACGGACGGGGTGGTGCGGGACCCCTCGGCGTTGGCGACCACAACGGGCTCGCCGCCTTCCAGAACGGAAACGACCGAGTTGGTGGTTCCGAGGTCGATGCCGACCGCACGAGCCATAATTTTCCTCCAATGTTCCTGCCGCGACGCGTGTGCGCCGCGAAAACGTTCCATGCCCGACCTGAGCCCGTTCGGCTCAGGTGAGCGCGGTCGACTCAAGCCTGCACCCGAGCGGCTCACGCCGTCAAGTGAAGTTGAGTCGCATGCGCTCAAGTTGTCTGACTCGTCCAACGGCAGGTCGTGGACTTTTGTTCCGAGCGTGGCACAGATCACGTAGCCCTCGGGATCGCGCTGTTCCGCTCGCTCCACCGCGTCCGCGGAAACGACCCGCTGGGCGGGAGAGACCGGTGCCCCGCCCGTTCCCGCAGCCCTAGCGTGAGGCCACTTCATGAACCTCCGTGTCCGTTCCGGGACCGGACCGTTCGCGCTCGTGGAAGGACTCCAAGTTGAACGAACAGGATCCACAATCCGTCGTCACCGCACCCGAGGTCACCTCGTACGACGTCGTCGTGGTCGGGGCCGGCATCGCCGGTCTCTACGCGATCCACCGATTCCGCAGCCAGGGCCTGACGGTCCGCGCGTTCGAGGCCGCGTCCGGGGTGGGCGGGGTCTGGTACTGGAACCGCTACCCCGGCGCGCGCTGCGACGTCGAGTCGATCGACTACTCCTATTCCTTCTCCCCCGAACTCGAGCAGGAGTGGAACTGGAGCGAGAAGTACGCCACCCAGCCCGAGATCCTCGCCTATCTCGAGCACGTCGCCGACCGCTTCGACCTGCGCCGCGACATCCGGTTCGACACCCGCGTCACCTCCGCGGTCCTCGACGAGGACGCCCTGCGCTGGACCGTGCGCACCGACCGCGGCGACGAGGTCTCGGCCCGCTTCCTCGTGGTGGCCGCCGGACCGCTGTCGAACGCGAACACCCCCGCCTTCGACGGTCTCGACCGCTTCACCGGTGACATCGTCCACACGGCCCGCTGGCCCCACGACGGCGTCGACCTCACCGGCAAGCGCGTCGGCGTGATCGGCACCGGATCGTCGGGCATCCAGTCGATCCCGATCATCGCCGACCAGGCCGAACAACTGTTCGTCTTCCAGCGTTCGGCGAACTACAGCATCCCCGCCGGCAACCTGCCGCTCGACGACGCCACCCGCGCCGAGCAGAAGGCGAACTACGCCGAACGACGCCGGCTCTCCCGGGAATCCGGCGGCGGCTCCCCGCACCGGCCGCACCCGAAGTCCGCACTCGAGGTGTCCGAGGAGGAACGACGCGCCGTCTACGAGGAGCGCTGGAAGCTCGGCGGCGTCCTCTACTCCAAGGCGTTCCCCGATCAGCTCACCGATTCCGCCGCCAACGACACCGCCCGCGCGTTCTGGGAGGAGAAGATCCGCGCGGTCGTCGACGATCCCGCGGTCGCCGAACTGCTGATCCCCAAGGACCACGCCATCGGCGCCAAGCGCATCGTCACCGACAGCGGGTACTACGAGACGTACAACCGCGACAACGTCGAACTCGTCGACCTGCGCAGCACCCCGATCGTGGGCATGGACGAGACCGGCATCGTCACCACCGGCGCGCACTACGACCTCGACGTGATCGTCCTCGCGACCGGCTTCGACGCCATGACCGGTTCGCTCGACAAGCTCGAGATCGTCGGCCGGGGCGGTCGAACACTGAAGGAGAAGTGGGCGGCCGGCCCGCAGACCTGTCTCGGGCTCGGCATCGACGGCTTCCCCAACTTCTTCAATCTCACCGGTCCCGGCAGCCCGTCGGTCCTCGCGAACATGGTGTTGCACTCCGAACTCCACGTCGACTGGGTCGCCGACGCGATCGCCTATCTCGATGCGCGCGGCGCCGCCGGTATCGAGGGCACGCCGGAGGCCGTCGCCGACTGGGTGGAGGAATGCCGCAACCGAGCCGAGGCGTCGTTGCTGAACTCCGCGAACTCCTGGTACCTCGGTGCGAACATCCCCGGGCGGCCCCGCGTGTTCATGCCCTTCCTCGGTGGCTTCGGCGTCTACCGCGAGATCATCACGGAGGTGGCCGAATCCGGTTACAAGGGGTTCGCGATCCTCGAGGGCCGAGACCCCGGACGGTAGGACAGAGGACCGACCGGTTGCGCCCGTCGAGCAATTCGTCCGGGCGCAACCGGTGGTGGTCCGACCCAGTGCTTACTTGATGCAGTGACCGGCGTCGACGGGCAGGGTGACACCGGTGATGTAGCGGGACTCCTCGGATGCGAGGAACAGGCTCGCGTTCGCGATGTCCTCGGGTTCGATCAACGGCACCGGGAGCAGGTGCATCGACTGCAGGGCCGTCTCGAACTGCTCCCGCGTCGGGTTCTCGACACCCGGGCAGAAGGTGCGCATCGTGGCCGGGTTCTCCACCATCGTGGTCCGGGTGTTGGCGGGATGGATCGTATTGACTCGCACCCGATGTGGGGCGAGCTCGTTGGCGAGCGACTTCATCAACCCCACCACGCCGTGCTTGGCGGCGGTGTAGTGGCCGACGCTCACGAGCCCGCGCAGACCGGCGATCGAACTGACGAGCACGATCGAGCCCCCGCGACCCCCTGTCACGATGTGCGGGATCGCGGCCTTGCACGTGCGCCACACGCCCGTGAGGTTGACGTCGAGCATGGTCTGCCAGCGTTCGGAGTCCATCTCCGTCGCCCGGCCCGACGAACTGATGCCCGCCGTCGCGCACACGACGTCGAGCCGGCCGAGCGCCGTGACCCCCTGCGCCACCGCGTCGTCGAGCGACGGTTGATCGCGCACGTCCACCTCGAAGGCGCAGATCTTCCGTCCGAACGATTCCACCAGTCGCACGGTCTCGGCGAGATCGGCCGGTGATGCGCCGGGAGTGGTCGCGTGGTCCACCGGGGCGCACACGTCGACGGCGACGATGTCGGCGCCTTCCTGCGCGAACCGCACCGCCTGGGCGCGGCCCATCCCCCGTGCCGCGCCGGTGATCAGCGCGACCTTACGGTCCAGACGTCCACTCATCACGCCACCTTCTGGGTCAGGCCGCCGTCGACGACCATCTGCAGACCGGTGACGTAACGGGATTCGTCGGATGCGAGGAACAACACCGCATTGCTCACGTCCACCGGTTCGACCCACGGCACGCGCAGCAGCGTCTTCGTCGACAGCACCTCCGCGACATCGTCGGCGGTGGGCGCCTCGAGATCGGGGCGCAACCGAGCGAAGGTCGCAGGGTTGAGCGTCATCGGTGTCGCCGCCGCACCCGGATGAACGGTGTTGACACGGATCGCCCGCGCCCCGAGTTCGTTCGCCAGGGTCTTGGCCAGGCCCGTGACCGCATGCTTCGCCGCCGAATAGTGCGACGCTCCCGGTACGGCCTTGATCGCGGCGGTGGAGCTGATGATGATCACCGAACCACCGGCGGGATCGAGTTCGGCGACACCGGCTTTGACGGTGTGCCACGTTCCGGTGAGGTTGACGTCGATCGACCGGTTCCAGATCTCGTCGTCGATCTCCCAGGACGGGCCCGGATTGTCGCTGATACCGGCGTTCGCTACGACGACGTCGAGCGGTCCGAGCTCGGACACTCCGGCCTGCACCGCCGCGACCACGGCGTCGAAGTCGCGGACGTCCGCTGTGCCAGTGACGCTCCGGCGGCCCGTCGCCCGGACGAGGCGGGCGGTCTCGTCCAGTTCGGCCTCCGTGCGACCGCCCGGCAGATCCAGCGCGACGATGTCGGCACCCTCCTCGGCCAGCCGCGTCGCGCATGCGCGCCCGAGCCCACCTGCGGCACCCGTGATCAGCGCGACCTTCCCGGTCATCCGTGTCATGGAACGTTCCTTTCGCCGTGACGTGTCGCGACGCTAACGACCGGTGACGCCGATCCGGGAGGTCTTCTCCCGTGTGACGGGAGGCGTCCTTCCCACCGACTCGACGCGTTCCATCCAGCGGGAGACATGCTTCACGCGGCGAGTGACCGACGAGTTCCATGAGGCGCATCACAAGTCTCTCCACCACTGACGGCACGGAGGAATTCATGTCCATCGACACCGCACGCTCCACATCGGACGACGACGTCGAGATCCGCGAGATCCAGGCCGCGGCCGCTCCGGCCCGCTTCGCCCGTGGCTGGCACTGCCTCGGCCTGCTCCGCGACTTCCAGGACGGCAAGCCGCACTCCATCGAGGCCTTCGGCACCAAGTTGGTCGTGTTCGCCGACAGCAAGGGGCAGCTCAACGTCCTCGACGCCTACTGCCGGCACATGGGTGGCGACCTGAGCCGCGGTGAGGTCAAGGGCGACTCGATCGCGTGCCCGTTCCACGACTGGCGCTGGAACGGCAAGGGCAAGTGCACCGACATCCCCTACGCCCGGCGTGTCCCGCCGATCGCGAAGACCCGCGCCTGGACGACCCTCGAACGCAACGGCCAGCTGTACGTGTGGAACGACCCGCAGGGCAATCCGCCGCCGGAGGACGTCACCATCCCGGAGATCGCCGGTTACGGCACCGACGAGTGGACGGACTGGAGCTGGAAGAGCCTGCGTATCAAGGGTTCGCACTGCCGTGAGATCGTCGACAACGTCGTCGACATGGCGCACTTCTTCTACATCCACTACTCGTTCCCGCGCTATTTCAAGAACGTCTTCGAGGGCCACACCGCCACGCAGTACATGCACTCGACCGGTCGCGAGGACGTCGTCTCCGGCACCAACTACGACGACCCCAACGCCGAACTGCGCTCGGAAGCGACTTATTTCGGGCCGTCGTACATGATCGACTGGCTCGAATCGGACGCCAATGGCCAGACCATCGAGACGGTTCTCATCAACTGCCACTACCCGGTGAGCAACAACGAGTTCGTGCTGCAGTACGGCGCGATCGTCAAGAAGCTCCCGGGTGTGTCGGACGAGATGGCCGCCGGGATGGCCGCGCAGTTCGCCGAGGGTGTGCAGCTCGGTTTCGAGCAGGACGTCGAGATATGGAAGAACAAGGCACCCATCGACAATCCGCTGCTGTCCGAGGAGGACGGCCCGGTCTACCAGCTGCGTCGCTGGTACCAGCAGTTCTACGTCGATGTCGAGGACATCACCGAGGACATGACCAAGCGCTTCGAGTTCGAGATCGACACCACCCGGGCGGTCGCGAGCTGGCAGAAGGAGGTCGCGGAGAACATCGCGAAGCAGACCGAAGGCTCGACCGCGACCCCCTGGAGCCCCCTCCTCGCATCCCCCACCCCACCAGAAGGAACACGATCATGAGCTACGAAGTCCTGGCCGGCATCGAGGCCGCGGCCGACGACATCTTCCTCGAAGGCGTCGAGGCCGAACGAATCGGCAAGGTCGCCGACGCGACCGTCAAGCGCATGAAGGAGTCCGGCTCCATCCGCATGCTGCAGCCCAAAGAGCACGGCGGTTTCGAGTCGCATCCGCGCGAGTTCGCCGAGACGGTCATGCGGATGGCGTCGCTCAACCCCTCGGCCGGCTGGGTCCACGGTATCGTGGGCGTACATCCCTGGCAGCTCGCGTTCGCCGATCCCAGGGTCCAGCAGGAGGTCTGGGGCCAGGACCAGGACACGTGGCTCGCGTCGCCGTACATGCCGGGTGGCATGTGTGTTCCGGTCGACGGTGGCTACAAGTTCTCCGGCAGGTGGTCGTTCTCGTCGGGTACCGACCACTGCGATTGGGCGTTTCTCGGCGCGATGGCGTGCAATCCGGACGGCAGCGTGCAGATGCCGCCGCGCATGTTGCACGTGATCATCCCGCGGTCCGACTACCGGATCATCGACGACTCGTGGGACGTCGTGGGTCTGCGAGGGACGGGGTCGAAGGACGTCGTCGTCAAGGACGCGTTCGTGCCGGACTACCGCGTCATGGACTGCGACGAGGTCATCGACGGCACCGCCGTCCGCAAATACGGCCGCACCGAGTCGCTGTACCTGATGCCGTGGTCGAACATGTTCCCGCTCGGGATCACCTCGGCCACCATCGGCATCTGCGAGGGTCTGCTGCACCACGCCAACGCGTACCAGCGCGAGCGCATCAACCCGCAGGGCACGGCCGTCAAGGACGATCCCTACACCCTGTTCGCGATCGGTGAGGCCACGGCGAAACTGCGGTCGGCGCGGGATTCGTTGCTCGCCAACGTCGATCGTATGTGGGACATCGTCGATTCCGGGAAGACGCCGACCTTCGAGCAGCGTGCCCTCGGCCGCGAGACCCAGGTGAACGCCGCCTGGCAGGCCGTCACGGCCGTCGATCAGGTCTACGCCCGGTGCGGCGGTAACGCACTGCGGATGGACAAGCCGATGCAGCGTTTCTGGCGCGACGCGCACGCGGGTTTGCACCACGCGATCCACGTCCCGGGCACGGTCTACCACGCGGCGACGCTGAGCGGCCTCGGCGTGGACCCGCAGGGTCCGCTGCGGGCGATGATCTGACCTTTCACCACATCCGAATCGACAACGGAGACAACAGTATGAGCAAGCCCGACGTCGGCAGCTTCGGCACCGACATCCGCGGTCTGGGATACGTGAGGATCCAGACGAACGACATGGAGCGCTGGCGGAAGTTCGCCTTCGAGGTCCTCGGCTTCGCCCAGGGATCCGGCCCGGAGGAGAACGCCCTGTACCTGCGCATGGACGAGCGCAGCGCGCGCATCGTGGTGGTGCCGGGCGAGGACGACCGGGTCGTCACGATCGGCTGGGAGGTCCGCGACCGCGCGGCGCTGGCACGCGTCCAGGCGGCCGTCGAGGCGGCCGGGGTGGCGGTCAAGCCGCTGTCGGTCGAGGAAGCCGACCTGCGCCGGGTGGAGGAGGTCATCACCTTCCAGGACCCGAGCGGCGCGACCCTCGAGGTCTTCCACGGTCCGGTGCTCGACCACAGCCCTGTGGTCACACCGTTCGGCGCGAAGTTCGTGACGGGCGCGCAGGGACTCGGCCACGTCGTCCTGCCGGTCACCGACATCAACGGCACCTTCGACTTCTACACCGAGGTTCTCGGCTTCCTGCCGCGCGGCGCCTTCCGGTTGCCGGCACCGCCTGAGTTCGGGCCGATGCGCCTGCGCTTTTTGGGGGTCAACCAGCGCCATCACAGCCTCGCGCTGATTCCTGCCCCGCACGGTGGCGCCCCGGGCCTGATCCACCTCATGGTCGAGGTCGACACACTCGATGCCGTCGGCCAGGCTCTCGACCGGGTCGTCAAGGACGGCTTCTCGGTGTCGTCGACGCTGGGCCGCCACACCAACGACAAGATGGTGTCGTTCTACGTCCGCGCCCCCGGCGGCTGGGACATCGAGTTCGGTACCGACGGGCAGGTCGTGGACGAGACGTCCTACACGTCCGAGGAGATCACCGCCGATAGCTACTGGGGCCACGACTGGTCCGGCAGCGAGCCGCTCGCCGCCATGTGATACCGCAGCTCCGCACTTTCCGGACAACTGCAGATCGCTCCCCGAAGAGGGGGAACCCCGTCCACCAGGACAGCGGGTTCCCCCTCTTCGGCATGCAATCTCGGTGATCCACTTCACAAAACCGCGCGCGTATGTCACTATTCCTAATAGAAATACCCACGTCAGTTGGGTTTCGTGGCGATTCTCGCCCCTGATCGAGGGAGATATCGGTGACCGCACCCGCGACTGCAGACTCCACCCCCACCGCGATTCTCGAACGGATCTCGCTCGTCCTGGACGCCTTCGACGGCCCCGGACGACTCACGCTCGCCCAGGTCGTCAGGCGAACCGGGCTGCCCCGCTCGTCCGCCCATCGGATGCTCGAACGACTCGTCGAGATGCGGTGGCTGCGCCGCGAGGGCCGCGACTACGAACTCGGCACCCGCTTGATGGAGCTCGGCTCGATCGCCGTCCACCAGAACCGCCTGCACAGTGCCGCCGCCCCGATCCTGCACGACCTGCACCGCGCCACCGGCTACGTCGTGCACCTCGGCGTACTCGACGGACCCGACGTGCTCTACCTCGACAAGGTCGGTGGCCGGCTCGCGACGGAACTGCCCACCCGCGTCGGCAGTCGCTATCCCGCACGCAATTCCGCGATCGGCAAGGCCCTGCTCGCCTACACCCCGCAGAGCACCCACGACCTCGCCGATCTCACCCCCGAACTGCGCAAGGTCCGTGAGACGGGTGTGGCGTACGAGGTGGCCCGGATCTCCGGCGGGATCGGCATCATCGCCGTCCCGATCGGCTCCGTCGGCGATGTCGTCGCCGCCCTGTCCATCTGCGGACCGACCAGCCATCTCAAGTTCGACCACCGCCACGCCGCCCCGGTCCGTATGGCGGCGAACGCGATCCACCGATCGCTCACGGGACGCCCCCGCACCACGCCGGTCGCGCCGCGACCGCACCACCAGGGCCTGTCCGCAGCGACGGCACAGCCCCGCCTGCAGTACGCCTGAACGGCGCCGACTCAGCTGCGCTCGCGCCGTTCGAGCCCGCGCTGTTCGAGACCCAGGACGAAGTCCTCCACGTCGCGCCAGGACCCGGCGACCTGCGGAACGGGATTGCCCAGTTCGTCGCGGTCCTGGACGGACGAGAACGTCTCGGCCGCCTCGTCGATGTCGGCCAGGACCTGCTTCGCCAGATCGATCTCGGCCTGGAAGTAGCGTTCGGACCAGACCAGGCTCATGCGGGAGAACGCCCATGCCGGTTCGCGGTTGGCGTGATCGCCGTGCAACTTCGCCCGCTCCCGCATGGACTCCATGTTCTCGATGTGCGACCGGACGAGCTTCTTCAGTTCGTCGGGCTCGTTGAGATGCCCCATCCACAGTCGCAGCATGAGGCCGTGCTTGAGGACCGGCTGTTCGACGGGCGCAGCCCGCGACCAGTTCCGCACGGCACGGGTGCCGCGTTCGGTGATGCGGTAGACGCGGCGGCCGCGTTCCCCCGGCTCGGACACCATCTCCGACTCGGCCAGTCCTGCCGCCTCGAGCTTCTTCAGTTCGGCGTAGATCTGGCTGACGGACGGACTCCAGTAGAAGAAGCCGATGCTCCAGTCCGCCCACTTCTTCAGGTCGTAACCGGTGAGTCCCTCACCGAAGGTGAGCATGCCCAGAACGGCCCAACTCGTGGCGGGCAGCGACGGGTAACTGTCGTCGGAAGCATCGGCGACAGGCTCGATCTCGGGCATGATCGAAGCGTAACAGCCCAGGTAGATGCGGGTGCGGCGCGCGGTCTTCCGCCCACTGAGCGGAACGCGCTCTCCCGTTCGGCGGGAGAACGGGCGACTCGGCCGGTCGCCGCAACTACCGTCGCTGTCACAGCCCCCAGGAGGTCCGATCATGGAAAGCGTCACCTGCAACCACTGCAGCAATCGCGTCCTCGTCGAGAAGTACAGCGAGGCACACACCAGCATCCAGTGGCTCGACGACGCCGACAGCGTCTGCCCCGAGTTCGCGCAGGCCCGCACCGCCCAGGAGGGTCGCGCCTGGATCCCCACCTGCCACAAACTGCAGCAGACGATCGACGACCTGATCGTCTCGGGCCAGATCGGTCTGTCGCTGCGCAGTTACCCGGTACCCGGCCGCCTCGAATGACTGCGGCCGGCCACCGGACTCCCTCCGATGGCTACCGCACCCCCGCGACCAGCCCTTCCGCACTGCGCGCCGCCACCGACGCAGCCTTCGCGGTGAACGGATCGAGCAGCGGATGCTCGGCGCGGGATCGCCAGTGCCGTACCGCATCGACGGCTGCCGCGCGGATCTCGGCGGGCGACGCGTCGTCGGCGAGACCGAGGCGCCGGGTGGCGCCGATCCCGGATCCACCGACCACACGCTGCAGCGCCTGGACCTCCTCGTCGGGCAGTGACACCGACGACGACCGCAGTCTGCCCAACAGGCGGAGTTCGGCGAAGCCGTGGTCGTCGGCCAGTTCGCGTCGCACGGCTCCCAGCAGCTCGTGGTCGCCGCACGCGTGCAGCACCCGCTCGAGCGCCAGCAGCGCCGAATGGGTCTTGAGCTGATCGGCACGCTGACCGAACTGCACGTCGATGACCTGACGCAGCTCGTCGAGCCCGCTGCGCGCGACGAGTTCGGCGGCGAGGGACGGTGAATCGCGCGCGCCGAGCTGCACGAGCAGCACTGCGGTGCGGATGCCGAACAGACCGAACCGGTCGACGAGACGCGCCCGCATCCCGGGGTCGACGGGCAGGTCGACGTCGGGCCGCGCGAAACGGTCGGCCGACAGCATCGCGACCTGCAGTTGTTCCGCCGGCACCTGTGCGAGCGCCTCGAAGGCCGCGAACTCGTTCTGCCGCAGGGTCCGTGCGGCGAGGGCGAGCAACCCGGCGACCGGCACGACCGCCTGGCACAGTCCGGTGCGTTCGAGTTCGTCGGTGAATCTCGCCGCGACCTGCTTGGCCGACATCATCGCGTCGGCACGACCCGCACCGACCTCGTCGGCGCGCGATACCACCCCGACGATGCCGAGCGGTCCCGATCCCCCGCCGACGTGCCGGCCGATCCGTTCGAGGAACTCGACGTCGGCGGCTCCGAGCGAACGCATCAGGTAGACGACGGCGTCGGCACCGGAGGCCGATTCCTCCGGGGTGAGCAGCGCCAGGGTCCGCGCCGACACGTCCTGCGACAACGACGACGTGCCCGGGGTGTCGATGATGGTGGTCTGCGCCAGCGCGCTGGCCGGCCATTCGACGTCGATGAAGTCGACGCGGTCGGCGGTGAGTTCGCCGAGGTCGAAGGTCAGACGACCGTCGGGACGCTGCACGGGCACCGATATGTGGCGGTCCCCGTCGTACCAGGCGTTCACCGACGGCACCGGTCCGTTGCGGTACCACGTGACGACGCGCGTGCACTCCGTCGCATCGGTGGGCGCGATGTCCTGTCCCACGAGCGCGTTGAGCAGTGTCGATTTGCCGGCCTTGAGAGACCCGGCGAGCGCGACCCGCAACGGCTGATCGAGTCGCGCGGCGCAGTGGTCGAGCCGGTCCGCGACGGCCGGGTCCCCACCGTACGACGCGCGTGCCCGGTCGAGCAGGGCGCGGGCACGCGCGAGAGCCGGGGTCACGCCGACACTCCCGCGAGTTCCGCGGCGCGCTCGCGCAATCGGCTCAGTTCCGCGACCTGCGTGTCGAGTTCACCGATCCGACGGCGGCGTTCCTGTTCCTGCACGGTCGCGGCCTGACGGGTCGCTTCGAGCGACTCGTCGAGCGAACGCAGTGTCTGCTCTGCGATCTCGGTGAAGTGATCGCGCAACTGACGCTGGATGAGCCGGAGCCGGTCCTTCGATTCCTTGCCGACCTGGAAGCTCACGTCGTCGGTGAAGGCGCGGATCGCGTTCTTCGCGTCGGCGCGGCGTCTGGCGAGCCGGACCTGCTTGTCGTCGCGATACGCCTTGGTGCCCAGGACGACTCCGGCTCCCACCGAGATCGGGTTCACGAGCGCCATTCCCATCAGGGTGGTGACGAGACCGAACATCAGCACGCCGCCGTAGGAACCCTTCATGCCGACGAGCACCTTCTGACCGATACCGATCCGGCCGGATTCGAGATCGGACAGGTTCTCGACGGGCTCGAGCAGTTTCGACAGGTCGCCGAGATGCAGCGAGGGCAGGGACGCGTCGTCGAGCGCGAAGTGTTCCGCGACCCTGCCGGCGAGGATCTCGGCGCGTTCGTGCGCCCACACGAAGTTGTCACCGACGGATTCGGCGACCTGTTCGGCGAGCCACTGCCCCAGCCGCGGCCATTCCTTGCCCGGATCACAGTCGTCCACGGACGCTTCGGCGTCGCGGGTCACCGTGCGCAGCCGGTCGCGCAGGTCGTGGTCGATGTCGGCCGCGAGATCCGCGATGCCGTCCGACAACGTGATCTGCCACCGCGCCGCCCGCGTCCGCAACGCCTCGGTCGCGGCGCGTGCCCGGTGCAGGTCCTCGATCGCGGCGTTCCCGGAGTCGGGGTCGCGCAGGGCGGCGAGTTCGCTCTCGCATCCGAGTGCGAGATGGTCGACGACGGTCTTCACATCGTGCGCCACCGACAGTCGCGCCGAGTCGGCGTTGCGCGCGACCACCTGTTCGCGCAGGAAGTCGTAAATCGCGTCGAAGCCGGATTCCTGCTGCAGCGAGGCGTCTTCGGTGCGCAGGGCGTACTCGCGCAGCAGGGACGAGACGGATAGCAGCGGCAGGTCGATCCCGGCTCGCTGCAGGTGTTCGCGGTCGGCGTCGACGATCGCGCGCCAGTGCGGATACACGTCCGTCTTGGTGACGAGCACCGCCGACGCCGGGCACAACGTCTGCACCTGTCGCAGGAACGACATCTCCGGTGCGGTGAACTCCTGACTCGCATCCGAGACGACGAAGACCGCATCCGCGGTGGCCAGGAGCGTCAATGTGGCTGCTGTGTGCGGATTTCCGTGCCCGCCCACACCCGGGGTGTCGACGAACACGAGCCCGTCGGCGAGCAACGGACTCGGCACGCTCACCTCGAGCCGTTCGACGTCCCGGCCGGCGCTGCGCGGCGCGACCTGCTGCAGGTCGTCGAAGGGCACGGCGATGCGCGGCGCCGAACCGGTCGGGACGAGTTCGGCGGACGGCTCCTGCCCGTGTTGCACGAGCGTGGGGACCGCGGTGGTCTCGTCGTCGCCGACGGAACACACCTCGAGGCCGAGCAGAGCGTTCACGAACCGGCTCTTGCCCTGGTTCAGACCCCCGACGACGACCACCCGCAGTCGCGGGTCGGAGACCTTCGTGCGGGCGGCCGTCAACCGGTCGGTGAGATCGTTGCGCCCGGCGCTGCGAGAGCGCGCGATCGCGGAGTCGATCAGGTCGAGGAGCGCTCGGCGTCTCGAGGGATCGGATGGATGCTGCGTATCCGGTGAATGCTGCATGGGCTGCGTCGACTCGCCTTCCGTCGGTGCGGGCTCCGGACATTATGTCCCGGAGCCCGCACCGCTGCGGGTCAGGGCAGCAGTTCGTCGAGCTCGGTGGAGTCGGTGGCGCCGAGCGACGAGTCGCCACCGGCGCCGGCGAACAGGCCGCCGCCGAGACCGGAGGTCGCGGTGAGACCACCCTCGCCGAACAAGCCCGCAGCTCCCGAGGCAGAGCCGAAGACGTCCTCGCCGACCGATGCCCAGCTGTCCGCACCGCCCGACAGGGCCGTATCGACCCCGCCCGACAGGGCCGTCCCCACCTGCGTGGACAGTTCGGCACCGAGGTCGGCTGCGCTCTCCAGACCGCCGGAGACACCGAGGTCGGCAGCCGCGCCCAGGTCTGCTGCACCACCGAGATCCAACGCGTTCTCGAAATCGGTGGCTGCACCCAGGTCGACCGACGTTCCCAGTCCACCGGCCGCGCCGATCGCCGCGCCGAGGTCCGCTCCCACGTTCACTCCGGCCCCGAGTTCCGCCGCCGCGTCCAGTGCGCCGTCGAGGGCGTAGCCGAGCTGACCGGTGGCTTCGGCACCGGCATCGAGGCTGCCGCCGATCGTCGTCGCGAGCTGCGTGCCGAGATCGGCACCCGCATCGAGGGACGCCGACCCTGCGGCCGTCTCGAGTGCACTGCCGAGTTGCAGGCCGAGCTCGGCGCCGGCCGAACCGCCGGTCGCGAAGGTCGAGCCGAGGACGGAAGACAGATCCGATCCGAGGTTCGTCCCCGCCTGCACGGTCGAATCGACGGTCGCGCCGATACCGGTGGTCGAGCCGATGGCGACGTTCAGCGCCGACGACAGTTCGGTGGCCGCGGTGGTCTCGAGGCCGAGCGCGCCTCCGAGCACCCCGCCGACCAGCGTGCCGAGTTCGATGCCCGTCCCGGCCTCAGCGTCGATCTCGCCGCCACCGGAGAGGACCGCGTCGAGGTCGACGCCGCCGAGCAGACCACCCTGCGCGCTGCTCTCGATGACGGTCCCCAGCGCGGCGCCGAGATCGGCCGCAGCTCCACCGCCCGCTCCGAGCAGGGCCGAGAGGGACGCACCGAGGCCGAGCGTCGCGCCCACACCGGCGTCGAGACCGGCGGAAAGGTCGGTTCCGAGTCCGGCCCCGAGGTCGGCCACACCACCGAGGACGCCGCCCAGGCTCGTGCCGAGCGCGCCGGTCAGTTCCGTGCCCACGCCGAGAACGCCACCGAGGGTCGTGCCGAGTGCGGCACCGAGTTCGGCACCGCCCTCGAGGGCCGCGGTGAGTTCGGTCGAGAAGGTGCCGCCGACGTCGACGGCCGATTCCAGCAGGCCACCGAGGGCAAGCCCGATGTCGGCGCCGAGGGTGCCGCCGATGCCCAAGGCTCCTTCGAGGGTCGTGGCGAGATCTGCGCCGAGGCCGCCCGAGGCCTCGACGGCCGCGTCGATCGCCGCGGCCAGGTCTGCAGCGGCACCGACGCCCAGGCCGAGCCCACCTTCGAGCGCTCCGGCCACGGCACCTCCGACGTCGAAGGATCCGCCGAGTTCGAGGCCTGCGTCGAGAGCACCACCGAGTGCTGCACCCAGGGAAGCGCCGAGTTCGCCACCGGCTTCGAGCGCCGCGCCGAGCTGCGCGGTGAGATCGGCGACGATCCCGGTCTGCGCGCCGATGGTCCCGCCGAGATCCAGACCTCCTCCGAGACCGAGACCCCCACCGAGACCGGCTCCGACACCGAGACCCAGGCCCGCGGCGCCACCGAGGCCCACTGCGCCACCGAGGCCCGCTGCTCCGCCCAGACCGGCTGCGGCGGTGCCTGCGATCGACGCCCCGACGTTCGCCGCGCCGTTCAGCGCTGCGGTCAGTTCGGCGGCGGTTCCGGCGAACAGACCACTGTCCGCAACGAGCGGGGCGACGGCGACGATGTCGGCGTGGCACACGTCGTCCAATCCGGCTTCGGCGAGGACGGCCTCGGGGTTGCTGCAGTACCGCGCGAGTTCCTTCTCGTCGCGGAACAGGCTGAGGATGAAGTCGAGTACGGCGTTGGTGGCCATCGCGTGTCTCCTGAGTCGTCGGGATCTACGGACGACGCTACGAAACGGCCGGTCGCGGGCACAGGGGGTGCGGCCCCCTGCCCGCCGTCGACCGTTAGGGGATCGAGGTTCGGGGGCATGGGGGTAGTTAGGGGATAGTCCCTACGATCGGGCCGGTGGCGGCGTGGGCGCTAACGGGCCGCGCGGCGGGAACGACAGGCTCATCGAGACCGAACGGTGGAACGAGATCGCGGACCGATGTCCGCCCAGAACACGGGAGCGTGCATGTATTCAGGACTCGGCGTCACGATCGGGACGGTCAACTCGGTGGCCCTCACCGTGCTCGACCAGCCCCGAGCCGGCGATCCCAGCGTTCTGTCGGTCCCCACCGAACTCCACCTCCCCGAGGGCGGAGCCCTCGTCCTCGGCGCCGGTACCCCGACCCCCGGTACGCAGGTGTTCTCCGGCTATGCGGCCCGGGTCGGCGATCCGGTCGGTATCCTCGCCGACGACGGCTCCACCTACCTCGGTGAGGATCTCGTCGCGTCGACCGTGGCCTGCCTGCAGTACCGCACCGGCACCTCCGATGTGCCGACAATGCTGGCGCATCCCGCCGCGTGGTCGGCTCACACCGTCGAGGCCTTACAGGCGGCACTCGTCCGCACCGGCGTGACCGCACGGACGATCCCCGAACCGATCGCGGCGGTGCGCTGGCTCGACGCCACCCACGGGCCGCTGGGAGACGACGTGACGGTGGTCTACGACCTCGGTGCGCGCAGCCTCGACGTCACCGTCGTGCAGGGCGGCGCCCATCCCATGCTGCTGGGCCGCCCTTTGAGCAGCGACGACATTTCCGGCGATCACCTCGACCATCTCGTCACCACCTATCTGCTGGAAACGCTCGGCGGGGACTCGACCGGCCTCGATCCGTTCGATTCCGCGACCGTCGCGGCACTCGCCGACTTCCGCGGTCGGTGCCGCGCGGCGAAGGAGGCACTGTCCAGCGACACCGAGACGGTGGTGCCGGTCGCGCTGCCCGGCCTGCACCGCGACCTGCGTCTGGTGCGCAGCGAGTTCGAGGAACTCGCCCGGGAACCGCTCGAGACGTCGCTCGCCGTGGTGCAGGACGCGATCCGCGGGGCCGGGCTCGATCGTTCGGACATCGGACGCGTACTGCTGATCGGTGGTGGCTCGTCCACCCCGCTCGTCACCGAACTGATTTCGTCGCAGCTGGGTCTGCCGATCGTCTCGTCGACGCGACCGGCCTTCACCGCAGCGCACGGAGCCGCGCTCGCAGCGGCCGAGGCAGGTGCCGCAACTGTGGCTGCCCCGGTGACGCCTCCTGCACCTGTCGTCGACGACGAACCCGAGACCGTCGCGCTCCCGGTGGTGCCCGCCGCTGAGGCGCCGCCGGTCGCCGCCGCGCATCGGCCTGCGGTCGTCGACACCGGGTCCGGCACACCCTCACGCGCCCGTGCCCGCTCGTTCGCGCTGGTGGGTGCCGCTGTCGCTGCCGTCGTCGTCCTCGCCGGGGGTGGACTGGCGATCGGCACCCTGTCGTCGGAGGCCGAGACACCCGGTTCGGAGGTGGGTCCGTCGAGCGAGGTCGTAGCCGGTAACCCGACCACCACCGCGACCGTCCCCGGTACGACCGTCCCCGGCACGACCGGCGCGCAGCCGTCCGAGGCGGGAACCGCCGTCCCGATCCGGGTGCAGGGACCGGACGGCACCGTGACCGCTGTCCCGGTCGCCGCGACGCCCGCTTCCGGCGCCGCACCCACCGGCGCTGTACCTGCGCCGGACCCGACCGCACCCGCGCCGGTAGCACCCGGTCAAAGCCCGCAGGCACCCCAGCCCGCGCCGCAACCCGCTCCTGCCCCGGCGCCCGCCCCTCAGCCCGCGCCGCAACCGACCCCGCCGAGCACGGGTGGCAGCGGCGTCGGCGACGCCCTGTCCGGCGCAGGTCAGGGTGCCGGTGCGGTCGTCGAGGGTGTCGGTAACGGCGTCGGCGGGGTGCTCGACGGCACCGGCAACGTGGTCGGGGGTGTCCTCGACGGCACGGGGCAGGTCGTCGGCGGACTGCTCGGAACCGGACGCTGACCGATCCGATGACGTCCGCTTCCGCCCCTCCGCGACGCCCGGTCCCCCGGGAGGTCACGCGTGCCCTGACCGTAGCCGCTCCCCCGCGACTGCTGCTCGTCGGCGGCACCGGAAGCGGGAAATCCGCCGTACTCGCTTCGCTCCGAACCGATCTCGGCGACACCCGCATCGTCGACGACGCACACCGCATGACCGCCGCGGAACTGCACGAGCTCGTCGACCACATCCGGAATGCGCCGACGGGAATCGTCGTGGCCACCGAAGCTCGACCCCACCGAGCCGAGATGCGTTCGCTGACCGCAGCGTTCGCAGGAAACGGGACAGTGGTGGAACTGGGTGCGTGGACGCCCCGTGAGATCGCCGGTCGCGCGGCATCGTTCGAGCTTCGGCTCGCGCCACCCCAGGTGCGTGCCCTGCACCGCCTCACGGGCGGCGTACCGCATCTCGTCGACACCGCCCTCGAAGCCGTGCGGACGGAGGGCGATGTCCGGCAGGCCGTCGAGGAGGGGATCCGCCGGCAGCTCCTCGCCGATCTCGATCTCACCGCAGCCCTGGCGCTCGTCGATCTCGGTGCGGCGCTCGATCCCGGCGAACTCTCCGCCGTACTCGACATCCCTGTCGAGCACGCCCTCGACCTCGCCGATGCCGCACGTGCGAGCGGATTGCTCGGGACCGACGCCGCGAGCCTCACCGCCGGGGCGAGCGGTGTGCCCGCTGCAGTGCTCGGCAGACACAACCTCGTCGCAGTCACGCGTCGCCTCCTCGCGACCCGTATCGATGCCGGAACGCTCACGCCGCAGCTCGCCCGAGGCCTCGCGACGATCGGCCTCACCGACCCGCACCTCGCCGATCGGCTCGTCGCATTCGCGGCCGACGCGCCGCCTCGCGAGGCCGCCGATCTTCTCGACGCCGCCGTACCGGCCGGAGCCGATCCCGCGACCCTTGCGGTGCGGCGAGCCGAAATCGCCTTCGCGACAGGGGATCTCGAGCGAGCCGAGCAGATCACCGATCAGCTGCTCGACCGAGCCGACACGGCGGACCTCGACGACGTGCGCGCCGCCACCCGGATCTCCGCGAGCATCGCCGCGCATCGCGGCATGCTCGACCGCAGCGCCGACCTGTTCGAATGGCTCGGCCCCGAACGGGTCGGTACGGACGCTCCTCTCGCCGCCACTGTGCTGCTCGCCGCCGGACGCCCCTCGGCCGCAGAACATCTCCGCGGTGCCGCCGTCTCGGGTGCGCCGACCTCTGCGGCCTCCGCCGCACGACTGCTCGAGGAGGGCCTGCGCGAATCCGTCGGCGGCGACGGCCGGATCGCGATGAACCGTCTCGCCCGCGCCCTGACGAGCCTCGGCTCCGACGGTTCGTTGCGCGCCTGGCCCGACACGGTCGACGCCGTCGCCGCACTGCTGTGTCTGCACTCGGGTGAACTCCGGCACGCACGCGCGATCCTCGACCGTCCGGAGACGCCCACCGTGCGCAATCGCATCCTGGTGGCGTGGACCGAGATGCTCGGCGGTGATCTCACCGCCGCCGCGGCCACCGCCGAGGCCGTCGCTCCCGAGGTGACCGGGCAGCGCGACCTCCTCTTCTTCCACGCCCTGCAGGTCGGGTTGGCACGACGCAACGCCGACCTCGGAGCGTTGACGGTGCGATGGCAGGCCGCGCAGTCGGTCGTCGCCGAGTACTCCGTCGACCTGTTCGGATTGCTGCCCCTGGGTGAACTGTGGCTGGCCGCCGTCCGCCTGGGGGAGTCCGCGCGGGTCGCGCACCTCGTCGCCGGTGCCCGCGCGCTGCTCACCACCCTAGACGAGCCGCCGCTGTGGGGTGCGGCGCTGCACTGGTACGGAGTGCAGGCCGCGATCACCGCGGACCGTCCGGCCGACCTCGTCCCGCACGCCCGCGCGCTGGCGCTGGCCGCTGAGACCACTGCCTACGCCGCGGTGCTCGCGCGGGCCGGGCATGCATGGCTCTCGGTGCTGCGCGGTGAGGTCGACGCGACGCGCATCCGCGAGGCGGCCGAGTCCCTCGCGTCCGTGGGTCTTCCGTGGGACGGCGCGAAGCTCGCGGGAGAAGCAGCGCTGCGGACGGACGACACCACCGTCGCCACCGGATTACTGCAGGTCGCGCGGACGATCCGGCAGGACGGCCCGGCCGGTCGCGCACCGGTCGACGTCGCCCCAACCGCTCCCCCGAGCGTTCCGGACGAATCACCCCTCGGCGCACGGGAGAAGCCGGGTGCATTGTCCGAGCGCGAGGCGCAGGTGGCCGATCTGGTGGTTTCGGGCCTCACCTACCGAGAGGTAGGAAACCACCTGTACATTTCCGCGAAGACCGTGGAACATCATGTCGCCCGTATCCGGCGCCGACTCGGTGCCGGTTCCCGCTCGGAGCTCCTGTCATTGCTCCGGGCCATGGGGCACGGCGCAGATGTACCCCGTCACACACACTCCGACCGGAATGGAGGCAAGCCGGCATGTCCGTAGGCGTAGGCCTGAGGGTGGGGACCACCGTGTCGTCGGTTGCGGTCACCTCGCCGACGCCGGGACGGCCGGACCCCGCACCGATCGAGCGGTTCACCGCCGTCCACCTGCACTCCGACGGCACCGCGACACTGGGCGACCACGACGTCGTCGACGGGCACACCAGCTCCTTCACCGGCTTCGTCGACCGCCTCGGCCACTCCGGTGGTGTCCGCGCCAACGACGGTTCGCTCTCCCGCGCCGAGGACCTCGTCGCCACGGCCATGGAATGCCTCCTCGCCGACGCGGCCTCCCTCATCGGCGACACCCCGTACACCTCAGTGGCGACGCACCCCACCGACTGGCCGAGCTCGACGGTCGCGGTACTGCGCAACGCCCTCGACTACGTCGGGTTGCGTCACGTCTCGCTCGTCTCCGACGCCGAGGCCGCCGCGGCATGGTTCGAATCGCAGGTCGCGCACCAGACCGGACGGCTCCTCGCGGTCTACCACATCGACCCGCAGGGCTCGACCGTCACGCTCGTGCGCTCGGGAGTCGCGGCGGGTAAGGCCTTCCGATTCCCCGAGGACGACGCTCCGTCGGTCGCCGCGCAGCTCTCGTCGGCGCTCGGCGCGTTCGGCTGGCTCGTGAGCAACCTCGACGCCATCGTCGTCACGATCGACGAAGCGGTGGATCCGAGCGCCGCGCAGCTCGTCGCACAGTCGGTGAAGACCGGTCTCGGTGTGCGGTGTGCCCTGGCGCCCGCCCCGCACCAGAC
>NZ_JBKFBA010000016.1:92443-92667 GCF_053345925.1 Rhodococcus sp. C26F | reverse complement strand
CCGCTCTCGCCGCGGCCGCCGGCTCGGTCGACCTCCTCGGGTCGACGCAGATCCTGCCCACCGCCAAGCTCGCCGAACCCCGCCGCAGCGAACTCGATCCCGAGATCACCGCGGTGATTGCGAAGATCACGACGACTCCCCCTCCGGGTGCGACGCCCGCCGCTGCCGGCGCAGCACCCGCCGCGAACACGTCGAAAGCGACCGTCGCTGCCGTCTCGGCAGCC
>NZ_JBKFBA010000016.1:84110-92437 GCF_053345925.1 Rhodococcus sp. C26F | reverse complement strand
CCGCCGAATCCATCGACTACAAACCCTCGGGTCGCTCGTCGAAGGTCACGGCCATCGCGGCGGCCGCGGCGATCGCGTTGCTGGTGGGCGTCGGCGCGTTGGTGTTCGGGCTGCGGGACTCACCGGCGGCCACTGCGGGCACGCAGGTCGCCGAGACCCCGACCGCTCCCGCGACCACGACGACCTCGAAGTCGAGCAAGCCGCCGGCTCCCCGCAGCACCGAGGAGACCACTACCGAGGAGTCGACCGAGCCGGCCACCGCCGAGCAGACGGTCCCGGTGGCCCCGCCGGTCGTGCAGCAGACCTGGGTCGATCCCACCACCGGCACGAGCGAACAGTCCTCTTCGTCGTCGTCGCCCGGCTCGACCCCATCGAGCACGTCCTCGACCACCTCGAGCACCGGCTGGTCGCGGCGGAACCAGCCCGATGATTCCTCGGGTGGCGGACGCGGCAGCGGAGGCAGCGGTGGCAGCACCACCACCACGACGACCCCGCCGGCAACCGACACGACCGATCCCGAGACCTCCGAGGAACCGACACCGCCGGAGACTTCGGAGCCGACGGAGACCGAGACCCGCAACTAGACAGCGCGGATATCCGGGTGGTGACCTACGGCACTATCGGCGGTCGCCGGGCCGTCCCGTAGGCTGTCCCGCGGGTCGGTTCGCCGAATCCACGAAGCACCTGTTCAAGAGCACATCGAGCACACATGAAAGGCCTCCATGCGTCTCTCGTCGGCGTCGCGCGCCGCAGTCCGTTCCACCACCCGCCGCGTCGCAGTCGCAGCGGCCTCCGCGGTTCTGCTGGCAGTGCCTCTGAGTGCCACGGCGAGCGCCGCGCCCGCCGAACAGTTGCCTTCCGCTGAACTTCCCGCCGAACTCGTCGAGGCTCTCCAGCGCGACCTGGGTCTGTCCCCCGAGGAGTACCTCGACCGTGCCGCCCGCGCACAGGAGCTCGGCGACTACGCTCGCGACTTCCGCTCCGAGCACCCCTCCGAGTTCGCCGGTGCCTGGCTCGGCGAGGACGGCAAGCCGGTCATCGCAGTCACGAACCGCGAGGCCGCCGAGCGCGCAGCGCAGGACGGCTTCCACGCCACGGTCGCGCCGGTCTCGGCCGACGGACTCGAGCAGGCCCTCGCCGAACTGAACCGCTGGGTGGCGGGGCTCCCGCGCGAGGTGTCGTCGCAGATCAACTCCGCGTCGATCGATGTGCTCAACAACCAGATCGTCCTCGACATCGTGAACTCGCCGATCGGGCGCGCACTGAACCTGCCGTCGCTGGTGGCGAACGTGCAGGTCCAGCTGTCGCCGGGCATGCCGCCGAACGATCCGGCCCCGATGGGTGGCGACACCTACATCACCGCCGACGGCGACGTCCGCGCCACGCCCATCGAGCGCATCGGTATCTGCTCGTTCGGCTTCAACGGTGTCGACGCCGACGGCAACGCCGTCAACCTCACCGCCGGGCACTGCGACGCGGTCGCCCGTTCCGACGGTGGTTCGACGGTCTACCTGCCCAACCGCGCGAACATCGACGAGAGCGTCCGGATCGGCAAGTTCACCGAGTCCACGGTGGGCACCGACAGCACCCTCGACTACGGCATCGTCTCGCTCGACGAGGCCGGCGTCGAGGCGGGCCTCGACCGCCCGTCGGTTCGCGGCGGCAACGGCTCCACCCTCACGGTCACCGGCACGGCCGTTCCGGTCGTCGGCGCGCCCGTCTGCAAGTCGGGGCAGTCCTCGTCGTTCACGTGCGGCCTCGTCGTCGCCGATCGCATCGAGACCCAGCTGACCTACGACACGGGCTTCTCGAGCACCATCCGCGGCTTCGCAACCTCCGCCTGCACCCTCGCGGGTGACAGCGGTGGCGCCATCGTCACCGGCACCCTCGCCCTCGGCGTGATCAGCGGATCGAACAGTGCCGGTGCCCCGAACTGCGTCGAGGCGAACCTGGTGCTCGCGCCCAACGGTGGCACCTCCAGCCTCGGCATCCCGATCCAGGACATCGAGAACGCCACCAGCACGCGAGTCCGTACTGCGGCGAACCCGGCATAACGTCCGGAACCGTCGGGGCAGTTCGTCACAACAGTCACACGAGTCTCATCCGTAACCGAGAAGTACCTATGTACTTCCTCGTTCACCCCTTAGGATCGGACGGACGCCGATCCGCGGGGGACGGCGCCTTCGCGCGCGCAAGCCGCGAAGGAACGAGAAAGGTATCCATGCGACGCACCTTCGCACGTCGGACGGCCGTCATCGGTTCGGCCGCACTGCTGCTCCTCGGCCCTGCCGTTGCCATCGCGCAGGCCGAACCCGAGACCGAACCCGCGCAGACTTCGTCTCTGCCGGCCGAGCTCGTCGAGGCGTTGCAGCGCGACCTGAACATCGATGCCGAGCGCTTCCTCGCCGATGCGCAGCGCAGCCAGGATCTCGCCGCGTTCGCCGAGAAGGCACGGGAGCAGTTCGAAGCCGTCTTCGCCGGTGTGTGGCTGGACGACCAGGGCACCGCCACCGTCGGCCTCACCGAGGGTGACGGCTTCGAGGAGGCCCGCAAGGCCGCCGAGGATGCCGGATTCACCGTCGCCGAGACCGAGCGCAGCGAGGACGCCCTCGAAGACCAGCTCGGCGCACTGGGCGACTGGCTCGAGACCCAGCCGCCAGCCGTCGCCGACGTCATCCGCGGCATCGCCATCGACGTGGTGAACAACGACGTCGTCGTGCGCACCGACAACGTATCCGGTGTCGAGCTCCCCGACTTCCTCGACGGGGTGCGCGTGCTGTTCGCTCCCGCCGAGCTGACGCCGGAGGGCGCGACCGACCTGCAGCCCATCGCCGGTGGCCTCGACGCCCCCGACGCTCTCTTCGGTGGCGACGCCTACGCCTCGCTCGGCGCCGGCGAGGGCCTGCGCTGCTCGCTCGGCTTCAACGGCGAGGACGGCAGCGGACAACCCGTGAACATCACCGCCGGTCACTGCGACCCCAACCGCGCGCAGGCCGGCACTCGGTGGGCCTCCCAGGTCCACCAGCTCGTCGGCGACAACCTCGGCCAGCACCTCGGCTCGTTCGAGAAGACGGTGCTCGACGGCAGCGACTACGCGCTGATCCGCCCCACCTCCGCTGCCGCGGGTCGCTTCGAGAACAACGGCGTGCGCGTTCCGCTCGCCGCTCCGCTGCCCATCACGGGTGTCGCGGATCCCGTCGTCGGCGCTCCGGTCTGCAAGTCGGGCCTGCGCACCGGCTACAGCTGCGGTGTCGTGACCGCCACCGGCCAGAACGTCGAGATCGGCCACCGCGTGCTCGAGAACGGCTTCTCCACCAACCTGTGTGCGCTGCAGGGTGACAGCGGTGGCACCCTCGTCACCGGCACCCTCGCCCTCGGCATCTCCAGCGCTTCGAACGTCGGCCAGTACGGCATGTGCGAGATCGCCGGGTTCGTCAGCGGCCTGCTCGGTGAGAGCCCCGAGCTGTTCGCCACGCCGATCAAGACGGTCCTGGCGGAGAACCCGGGCCTGAAGGTCCGCACCTGGTAATCCCCAGAACATCACGAAGGTCCGCTCCCCNCCTTCGTCGTTTGTCGGGGCGTACGGCCGTGCCGGTCGACGCGGGCTCGGGGGCTGCTCCCGGAAGCCCCGGAATGGCCCTGAATCCTGATCGTAAAACGTCTCCGAGCTGCGATTCCCAGGAAGCTGACCACGTCCGGGATGTTGCGCCCAATGTCCGTTTAGCGTGGGTTACGATCCTCGCACCCCGGCCGTTAGCGCCATCCCTCGAAAGGACTTCACTTGAGCAGCGAGATCTTGATGACCAGCCTCGAACTCGGCTTCGACATCCTTGGCTATGTCTGGGACATCATCCGCCACGGCAGCCGACTCATCGGGTCCATCTAAAGACACCGATTCGAGCTGAAAGCCCTGTCCGTACTTCCGGACAGGGCTTTTCTGTGCGCGTTCCGACGCCCGGACAGAGAACGGNGCCGTTCGAGTTCGAATGCCTAGCCGACTGGAATCAGTTGGCGTAGACCGTGGTGCCCGGAGGCGCCAGCAGGGTCTGCGCCAGGCCGACACCGGCAACGATCAGCGTCGGACCACCCGCGATGATGGTTCCGACGACGCCACCGATACCGGCGCCCGTGATGGTGCCGACGGCAGGCATCACGAAGGTGCCGACGACTGCGCCGATGATGGTTCCGATCAGGCCGCCGACCGCGGTCGCGATACCCAGCTGCGACGCGAAGTTCTGCTGAGCCTTCAGGTTCTCGTCCGGCGAAGCGACATCGGTCAGCTTCAGGGCGACCGGCGTGAGGCTCGCGCCGACCTTGTCCTCAGGGGCGACGGGGGTGGCCTTCGACAGGTCGGTGACCGGGGTCAGCGTGAGGGTCTTGCCGTCCTCGCTGATCTGACGCTCGAAGGGGAGCTGCAGATCGCCGAGCTGGATGGCCAGAGGCAGGCTGAGAACAGTGTTGCCGGCGTTGTCCTGAAGTTCGACGCTCTCGCCGTCACCGGAGACCTGGAACTCGCCTGCGTCGATGACGGTGACCACCGAGTCGCCCTCGACCTTGGACTCGTAGTTGATCTCGTCCTGCGCAGCGGGCGCCGCATACGAGGTACCGGCGGTGATGCCCATGGCGGCGATCGTCATCGTCGCCACAGCGGCAAGCTTCTTCAGCTTCATCTTTTTCCGTTCTGTGACATGGCGCACGCCTGTTAAGACGCCCCCATTCTGCTGTATTGACCTGGAGTTCTACGTCCCCCGACGCGTACAGCCCACATGCGAACCCCATGTACCGGGCGAATCATAACCGACATCACATCCGGAGTGTTATACCCCTTTGTCCGAATGGACACCGCATCGTGGCCGGTAGAGCGTGTCGTGACCTCGATGTGACACACGCCTCGTTTCGGGCAAGTTAGGACATCCTGCGTGACGGCAGTATCACGTTTGACCTCTAGCGTGTCCGGGCACACGGTCTCCGATTCGACGCAGATTTTACTACTGGCCGGTAACTCCAGTTCAGACCAAGTTACCAGTGGGTAACTTAGCTTGCGTTACGATGCGGTGACTCATACCAGGCGGCACGACGCCGCCCCCGACACGAAAGGCCACGTATGAATGCCCTGACGATTACGTTGGGCACGATCGGCGTGCTGCTGAGCCTCGTGTGTTGGTTCGCGTTCATCAGCGGCGCGCTGAAGATGGTCAACACGATCCGGGTCGGCCAGCCGGCCCCGGACCGCTGGCGGCCGTTCTTCCCGCGCTTCAAGCAGATGGTCGTCGAATTCCTCGCGCACACGAAGATGGTCAAGTTCCGGACCGTCGGCTGGGCGCACTGGCTGGTGATGGTCGGCTTCATGCTCGGCGCGATCGTCTGGTTCGAGGCCTATGGCCAGACGTTCGACCCGAATTTCCACTGGCCCCTCATCGGTGACACCGTCGTCTATCACTTCATCGACGAGATCCTCGGCCTCGGCACGGTCATCGGCATCCTGACGCTGATCTACATCCGCCAGCGCAACCATCCGCGTCAGCCCGGTCGGATGTCGCGCTTCAGCGGCTCGAACTTCAAGGCCGCCTACTTCGTCGAAGCGGTCGTGCTGCTCGAGGGCCTGGGCATGATCCTGGTGAAGGCCGGCAAGATCGCCACCTACCATCACCACAACGCCTACACCGACTTCTTCACGATGCAGGTCGCCCGGATCCTTCCGGAGAGCCCCGAACTCGTGTCGGTCTTCGCGTTCATCAAGCTCATGTCGGGCATGGTGTGGCTCTACATCGTCGGCCGCAACATCACCTGGGGTGTCGCATGGCACCGCTTCTCGGCCTTCTTCAACATCTACTTCAAGCGTGAGGACGACGGCGGTCCCGCCCTCGGTGCCGCACGTCAGATGATGTCCGGCGGCAAGCCCGTCGACATGGAGGACGCCGATCCGGACAAGGACACCTTCGGTGCCGGCCGCATCGAGGACTTCACGTGGAAGGGCTGGCTGGACTTCACGACCTGCACCGAGTGCGGTCGTTGCCAGTCGCAGTGCCCCGCCTGGAACACCGGTAAGCCGCTGTCGCCGAAGCTGCTCATCACGTCGCTGCGCGACCACGGTTACGCCAAGGCTCCCTACCTGCTCGCCGGTGGTCGCACCGATCTCGGTGGCGACGAGGTCGGCCTGGTCGACGCCGAGGGCAACCCCGACGAGGCCAAGCTGGCGAAGATCCCGGCGGCGGCTCGCGAGGAGTCGGGCCGCAAGCTCGTCGGCGAGACCGAGGGGCTGCTGGAAGCAGGCGAGCTCGCTCCCGTCATCGACACCGAGACCCTGTGGTCGTGCACCAACTGTGGTGCGTGCGTCGAGCAGTGCCCGGTGGACATCGAGCACGTCGACCACATCATCGACATGCGTCGCTACCAGGTGCTCATCGAATCGGACTTCCCGTCCGAGCTCGCGGGTCTGTTCAAGAACCTCGAGAACAAGGGCAACCCCTGGGGCCAGAACGCCAAGGACCGTCTCAACTGGATCAACGAGATGGAGTTCGACATCCCGGTCTTCGGTCAGGATGCCGAGAGCTTCGACGGCTACGAGTACCTCTTCTGGGTCGGCTGTGCCGGTGCCTACGAGGACCGCGCCAAGAAGACCACGAAGGCCGTCGCCGAGCTCCTCGCGACCGCCGGCGTGAAGTTCATGGTCCTCGGCGCCGAGGAGACCTGCACCGGCGACTCCGCTCGCCGCGCGGGCAACGAGTTCCTGTTCCAGCAGCTGGCGCAGCAGAACATCGAGGTCCTCAACGGTGTGTTCGAGGGCGTCGAGCCGAGCAAGCGCAAGATCGTCGTGACCTGCGCGCACTGCTTCAACGCGCTGAACAACGAGTACCCGCAGGTGGGTGGCAGCTACGAGGTCGTCCACCACACGCAGCTGCTCAACCGTCTCGTGCGGGCGAAGAAGCTGGTCCAGGTCAAGGCCGTCGGCCAGGACGTGACCTACCACGACCCGTGCTTCCTCGGACGGCACAACAAGGTCTACAACGCTCCGCGTGAGCTGATGGCGGCGTCGGGCGCGAAGCTCGTCGAGATGCCGCGTCACGGCGAGCGGTCCATGTGCTGTGGTGCCGGTGGTGCCCGTATGTGGATGGAGGAGAAGATCGGTAAGCGCATCAACATCGACCGTGTCGACGAAGCGCTCACCACGAATCCCGCCAAGATCGCGACGGGCTGCCCGTTCTGCCGCGTCATGCTCACCGACGGTGTGACGGCGCGTCAGGAAGAGGGCAAGGGCGAGGGCGTCGAGGTCATCGACGTCGCGCAGCTCATGCTCGAGTCGATCTCTCGCGTCGAGGCTGCGAAGCTCAGCGACAACCTCAAGGTCGTTCAGCAGCCGAAGACCCCGGTCGAGGTCGAGGAGACTGCGGAAGAGGTCGAGAAGGAGCGCGTCGAGGAGATCGAGGCAGCGGCGGCAACCCCCGCGGCTCCGAAGACCACCGGTGCCCCGAAGGCCGGCGGCCTGCAGATGAAGGGCGGCCTCAAGGCTCCGGGCGGACCTAAGGCTCCCGGTGGCGCGAAGGCTCCCGGTGCCGAGGCAGCCGAGGCTCCGGCAGCTCCGAAGGCGAAGCCGGGCGGCCTGCAGATGAAGGGCGGCCTGAAGGGTCCGGGCGCGAAGAAGGCTGCGGCTCCGGCTGCACCTGCCGCGTCGTCCGAGGCTTCTGCCGCTCCTGCGGCCGAGGCACCGGCAGCGCCGAAGGCCAAGCCGGGCGGACTGCAGATGAAGGGCGGCCTCAAGGCTCCGGGCGCGAAGGCCCCGGGTGCTGCGAAGCCGGCTGCACCTGCCGCTCCGGCCGAGTCGTCGTCGGAAGCTCCCGCAGCCGAGGCACCCGCGGTGCCCAAGGCGAAGCCGGGTGGCCTCCAGCTCAAGAGCGGCCTGAAGGGCCCCGGCGCGAAAAAAGCCGCTCCGGCAACGAACTCTGCTCCCGCTGCTCCTGCCGAGGAAGCACCTGCTGCAGAGGCTCCCGCTGCGGAGGCTCCCGCTGCAGAAGCGCCTGCGGAGCAGCCGAAGGAGTCAGCGATCCCGAAGGCGAAGCCGGGCGGACTGCAGCTCAAGAGCGGTCTGAAGGGACCGGGCGCGAAGAAGGCTGCGCCTGCCGCTCCGGCTGCGCCGGCGAAGGCTGAGCCGACGCCCGAGCGGACGCCGGAACCCGAGCCGGTCGCCGAGGCTCCTGCGGAGCCCGAGGCGCCCGCGACCCCGGCGAAGCCGGAGGTCGAGGCACCGAAGGCGAAGCCGGGCGCGCTCGGCTTCAAGCTCGGCGCGAAGGCACCTGGCCGCAAGTAGGTACGCAACGCGAGGTTGAGGC
>NZ_JBKFBA010000016.1:0-84091 GCF_053345925.1 Rhodococcus sp. C26F | reverse complement strand
GCGAGCCTCACTTCTTTGTTGCGTACCTCCCCGTCGGCCCGCTCCCCCGCGCCGCCCGTGCGAACGCCTCCCGCACCTTCGTTGCGACGGCGCCGCGGGTCCCGAGGTCCTGCCACGTCCACCGCACCACCGTCCACCCCGCGTGACGCAGTGCGTCCTCCCGCAGTTTCTCGCGGTAGACCACGTCCTCGGCGGCGGTGGTCGCGACCCCGTCGCGGCGGTACTTGATCCGACCGTCGAACTCGCCGATCACACCGTGCTCCGGCCATAGGAAGTCGACGCGAGCGAGCCACCTGCCGTCGGCGCAGAAGACGTCCACCTGCGTGAGCGGCATCGGGATCTGCTCGCGGACGAACAGAACCCTGCTCCGCGACTCGCCGGCGCTGTCGCTGCACCCGCTCGACAGCTGCACGGCACGACGCGCGTGCGCGATGCGGGGATGACTCCCCATCCGTTCCACGGCACGAGTCAGATCGACGGGAGTGACCAGCCCTGCTCGCAGCGCACTGTCGGCAAGTACGACAGCCTGCTCCGCCGGCACCGTTGCGGCCACATCCGTGATCGTCCGTGCGACCGACAGCACCCGCGCTCCCCTCCGATCCACGACGTCCGTCTCACGGAAGAGCGCGGCGTGCATGACGCGGCCGGGTGTCCTCCGTGCTCCACTCGGCGCGTTGCGGGTGAGGTGCACATCGTCGAGTGGGATCTGCCAGACGTCGAGCCCGTGCAGCACCGCGGCCGATACGTGGCTCAGCGCCGAGGTCGGTCCGGCATTCGCGATGAACGCCCGTGCCCGCAGAGCATGTCGAGCGTGATCGTCGGCCCCCGCATACTGGTCGGACTGGACGAAGACTCCCGACGCGAGCCGAGTCCACGTTCCGTTCCGCACCAGACGTCGGATCTCCGCATCGGTGACGCCGCGCGCATTTGCCTCGCGCCGCAGGATCAACTCCCCCATGGCGCCTAGCATCGCCCGTCGCCCCGGGCCCGCAGGTGCCTACGAGGACGAATCGGCCGGATCTGGGGATGAACCGACCGCCTGTGGATGAACCGTCAGGAAGCGCCGATCGCGGGGCCGAGGACCGGCCACGAGTTGTGCAGGTCGTCCTGCCAGTAGCCCCAGTTGTGGGTGCCGTCGTCGTGGAGGTCGATGGTCGCGGGGATGCCCAGTTCGTCGAGGCGCGTCGCCATACGTCGGGTGCAGTCGGCCGCGGCGGCTTCGATGAGTCCGCCCTTGATGACCACGTCGGCGAGGTCTTCCTCGTCCTTGATCCACTCGGATTCGAGATTGTCGTAACGGCCGGGCAGGCCGGTGCGCGACGACAGGTACAGAGTGGTGCCGCGAAGCTTCTCCGCATTGACGTAGGGATCGTTGGCGACCCAGGTGGGGTCGTCGAACGGACCCCACATGTTGAGCGGGTTGCCGAAGAAGTTGACAACGGTGGTGGTGACGAAGGCCTGGCCGAGGGGGTCGCTTGTGCGTGCGCAGCCGCTGAAGCTGCCCACCGCGTTGTACAGATCCGGTGCGGCAATGGCGAGATTGAGCGACGAGGTGCCCGACATCGAGAAGCCGATCAGGCCGTTGGTGCCGGTGGTCGCGTAGGTGCTGTCGATGACGGGCGGCAGTTCCTCGGTGAGGAAGGTGGCCCACTTGTAGCGGCCGAGGTTCGGGTCGTCGTGCTTCCAGTCGGTGTAGTAGCTCGACTCGCCGCCCTTCGGGATAACCACGTTGACGTGCTTGTCGGAGAAGAAGTCGACGATGTCGGACTGGTCCATCCAGCTGTTGTCGTACGACCCGCCGTCGACGCCGCTCAGCACGTACAGCGTGGGGCTGGGAGTGACGGTGTCGGTGGGGCGCAGGATCCGCAGCTCGATGTTCTCGTCCATGGACGGCGAGTAGGCCTCGATGTCGAGCTGCTGGTCGTCGACGACCGTGGTGCTCACGAGCCGGGCCTCATCGGGTTCTGCGGACGCCGTCGACGCTCCGAGTCCCCAGGTCGACGCCACGACGGTCGTCACGACCGCCAACGCGGATATCCGCCGCATAGATATACTCCGATTCCGTTCCCCTGCGCAGCCCCGGAACACCTTATAGGGCCGCAGTGCACTTACCGATAATCGTCACTGTTCGAAGGATGACCCGTGTTTGGCCGATCGCTCCTGCTGACCGTTCTCGCCGCGGGTCTTCTCGGATCCGGCACGGCGGCCGCCTCGCCTACCACGCTGCCCGTGCCGTACGAACTTCCCGACACGGTGGCTCTGGAGCTCGAGAATCCGGGTGGTTCGGCTCCCGGCTCGAACGACCCGAACTGTCGCCCGACCCCCGGCAAGCCCAATCCTGTTGTGCTGGTCCACAACACCAGCGGTAACCGGCAGGTCGCGTGGCAGACGTTCTCGCCTCTGCTCGCCAACGCCGGCTACTGCGTCTTCGCTCCGACCTTCGGCGCGTTCCCCGGTCCGTGGCCCGTCAGCGCTCTGGGTGGGATGGCGCCGCTCGAGCCGAGCACACATCAGCTCTCCGCATTCGTCGACGAGGTGCTCGCGCAGACCGGCGCCGAGAAGGTCGATATCGTCGGCCATTCGCAGGGCACGCTGGTCGCGGCGAAGTGGATCGGTGACGGCGGCGCCGACAAGGTCGACCGGCTCGTGTCGCTCGCTCCCCTGTGGAACGGCACGACCATCGTCACCAGTGACGGTGTGATGCGCGACTTCGAGTACGCGACGTGCCCCGCCTGCGCCGACATGCTTCCCGGTTCGCAGTTCCTCGAGGATCTCGCCGCGACCGGCCGTTTCGTCGAGCCGGTGAAGTACACGAACATCCTCACCGCCCACGACGACGTGGTGCAGCCGTACACGAGCGGCCTCGGCGAGGACCCGAACGTCACCGACATCGTGCTGCAGGACGTATGTGCCTCCGCGAAGACCACGCACCTGGAGATGCTCGCCGACCGGCTCACCGCGGAACTCGTGCTCTCCACCCTCGACGAGACCGTTCCGGCGCCGACCGGCTGCGTCGACTGACAGCACTTCAGCTCTCCCGCTCGGAGAGCACCGCGTCGAGCACGGACACGATGACGTCGAGCGCGTCGGGTGAGGTCATCTGCCAGTGCGTCGCCGGCACCTGATGGTTGTCGACGGCACCCGTCACGGCCGCGTTCCAGCCGGACGCGCCGCGCGTTCCGGTCGGGTCGTCGGCTGCGGCGGTGAAGTAGACGATGTCGCCGTCGTACGTCCCCGGCCGATGCTCAGCCATCAACTCGGAGTTCCGCTGTGCCGCCGCGACCAGCCTGGTCACCACGCGTCGGGTGTCGTCCTCGGTGTTGCCGGTAAGTGAAGCGACGGACGTGACGAGGTCGTCGATGTCCTCGGCGCCGGCTGCGGCCGCGTCGTCGATTCCGAATCCGGCGAGCAGCTCGCTCATCGACACATCGCTCGACTCGACGGTCCGTGCACCGTTGCCGGCGAAGCTGTCGAGCATCACCAACGTGTCGACACGCTCCCCCTCCACCTGCAGACGAACCGCCATCGCGTGGGCGATCACGCCGCCGAGCGACCAGCCGAACAACCGGTACGGCCCCTCGGGCTGGACGGTCCGCAACTCGTCGACGTAACGCGCCGCGAGTTCGTCGAGGGTCGCGGGCTCGAAGTCGTCCTCGGTGACGGCCGGCGTCTGTAGACCGTAAACGGGCACGTCGTGATCGAGCTGACGCGCGAGGGCGGTGTAGCACCACGACAATCCGACGATCGGGTGGACGAAGAACAGCGGGGTACCTGCGCCCTGGGTCCGGATCGGCAGGACCGGGGCCACGGACTCTTCGACGTCACCGGCACTTTCACGATCGATGAGCGCCGCGAGTCCTTCGACGCCGGGTTCCCGGAACAGCCACTGCAGAGGTACTCGCGTGGGGAGCTCCGCGTTCAACCGGGAGACGAGCTTGGTGGCCACCAGCGAATTGCCGCCGAGCGCGAAGAAGTCGTCGTCCAGGCCCACCTGCTCGACACCGAGCACCTCGGCGAACACCGACGCCACGATCTGCTCGACATCGGTGACCGGAGCCCGGAACTCACGTGCCTCGAGCATCGGTTCCGGCAGTGCCCGACGATCGAGCTTGCCGGAGGCGTTGAGCGGCAGTGCGTCGAGCACCATCATCACGTCCGGCACCATGTACGCGGGCAGACGATCGGACGCGGACCGGCGCAGTTCGTCCGTATCCAGGTTCTCCTGCGAAGCGGTCAGGTACGCGACCAGACGATCGTGCGTCACCACGACAGCAGCCGACGACACACGCGGATCGTCCCGCAGTACCGCCTCGGCCTCACCGAGTTCGATGCGCAGACCGCGCAGTTTGACCTGGAAGTCGCTGCGTCCGATGTACTCGAGCACGCCGGATGCATTCCAGCGCACGACGTCTCCCGTGCGATACAGGCGCGCGCCCTCGGTGAAGGGATTCGCGACGAACCGTTCCGCTGTCAGATCCGGACGCTGGACGTAGCCCTGAGCGATCTGGACACCGGACAGATACAGCTCTCCCGGGACCCCCGGAGGAACCATCCTCAGCCGGGTGTCGAGCACGTAGACCTGCGAGTTCCGCACCGGTGCACCGATCGGAACGATCGCCTCGTCACCGGAGAGTTCGATCTCGGTGGCGTGGACGGTGAATTCCGTCGGCCCGTACAGGTTGTGGACGGCCGCACCAGGAAGCGCCGCGCGCAAGCGGGTCACCGTCCGGGCAGGAAGTGCCTCGCCGGCCACGAGCACCGCGCGCAACGTAGTGCACGATCCCTTGGAAAGTTCAGCAAGCTCAGCAAGCTCGGCAACGAACACATCGAGCATCGACGGCACGAACGACACCATCGACACCGCGTGTTCGTCGATGACCGATGCAAGATATGCAGGGTCGCGGTGTCCGTCGGGAGCAGCAATGACGAGTTGTGCTCCCCTGCTCGGAGGACCGAACAACTCCCACACCGACACGTCGAACGTGAACGGTGTCTTGAGCAGGACGACGTCCTCGGCACCGATGTCGAAACGATCGCTGATCCAGTCGATCTGGTTGAGCATCGCCTCGTGGGTGACGGCGACACCCTTCGGACGTCCGGTCGAGCCCGACGTGAAGATCACGTACGCGGTGTTCCCAGCCCGGAGAGGGGCACGAAGTTCCCTGTCACCGATCGGCAGATCGCTCCACTGCGAGACGTCGAGTTCGTCGAGGCACACCACGGGTGCGGAGTCCGGCAGTGCGTTCGCGTCCCGGCGAGTGGTGAGTACGAGGATCGGGTTCGCGACGTCGAGCAGGTACGCGATGCGGTCGGCCGGGTGTTCCGGATCGATCGGGACATATGCGCCACCGGCTCGGAGGATCGCGTACATCCCTACGAGCATGTCGACCGAACGTGGTACGGCGAGGCCGACCAACGTGTCGGGTCCGACACCGCGAGCAATCAGCTCACGGGCGAGTCGGTTGATCCGCGCACCGAACTCGCGGTAGGTGAGCGCTCCGTCGTGGCGCATGAGGGCCGTGGCATCGGGTATGCGCAGGACCTGACGGTCGAACAGGTCGAGCACCGTCTCGCCGTCGATGCTCCGATCTTCTGTCGCGTGTGTGAGCAGTCGGGACTTCTCTTCCGAGGAGAGGAGTTCGATGTCCCCGATCACCACGGATTCGTCGCCGGCTGCCGCCAGCACGCGCCGGAATCGCTCGGCGATCGATTCGACGGTCGCTGCGTCGAACAGGTCAGTGGCGTAGCCGAATTCGACGAGCCATCCACCTTCGGGCTGTTCGACGACGGTCACCTGCAGATCGAACTTGGCGAGTTGCGCGTCGGCTTCGAGTGCGGACAGCGACAGTCCGGGCAGTTCGAAGCTCGTCTGTTCGAAGTTCTGGAAGGTGAGCATCACCTGGAACAGCGGATTGCGCGCGGTGGAGCGCACGGGGTCGAGCACCTCGACGAGCCGCTCGAACGGTGCTTCCGCGTGACCGAAGGCGCCCAGGTCGACGTCGCGCACGCGATCGAGCAGTTCGGCGAACGACTCACCACTGTCGACCCGAGTGCGCAGGACCAAGGTGTTGACGAACATGCCGATCAGGTCGTCGAGGGCGCGCTCACCGCGACCTGCCACTGGCGTACCGATTGCGATGTCGTCGGTGCCCGACAGCCGGGCGAGCAGGACGGCCAGCGCACCGTGCACCACCATGAACGGAGTGAGGCCACGATCCCGGGCAAGTTCGTCGATACCCGCACGCACCGATCCGTCGACGGTCAGGGTGTGCCGGCCACCGCGGTACGAGGCGACCGGCGGGCGTGGACGATCGAAGGGCAGCGGTAGTTCGTCGGGCAATCCTTCCAGCGTGTTCGTCCAGTACGACAATTGCTGCGAGATCAGGGACTTGGGGTCATCCTCGGATCCGAGTACCTGACGCTGCCAGAGCGTGTAATCCGCGTACTGCACGTCCAGCGGCTCCCACGCCGGGGTCTCCTCCACCAAACGGGCTGCGTACGCCACCATCACGTCGCGAGACAACGGACCCATCGAAGAACCGTCCGCCGCAATGTGGTGCACCACCACAACCAGCACATGCTCGGTCTCCGATACCTGCAGCAACTCGATCCGCAGTGGCGGTGCCATCGTCACATCGAATCCCGTACTCACAGACGCGACGACACTGTCGTACACCTCGGCCTCGGAGACCTCCACGACCTCCAATTCGACACCGGAATCGCCGACACCGAGCACGACCTGGTGACCGACACCGTCGGCCTCCGGATACACGGTCCGTAGGACCTCGTGCCGCTCGATCAGGTCCGCTACCGCAGCCCGCAACGCATCGACATCGAGTACGCCCGACATCCGAATCACGGCAGGGATGTTGTTCACCGCGGAGTCGGGTTCCAGGCGGTTCAGGAACCACATCCGCTGCTGCGCCAACGACAACGGCACCACATCCGGTCGCTCCTGCGCCACCAGCGGAACGGAAATGCCGGTGCCCATCTCCCGCGCGACCAGCGCAGCAAAATCCTCGACTGCAGGCGCGTCGAACAAGGTACGCAGCGGAACACGCGTACCGAGCGCTTCACCCAGACGCGCCACGACCCGGGTCGCCACCAGCGAATTGCCGCCGAGGGTAAAGAAGTCGTCGTCCAGACCCACCCTCTCGACACCGAGCACCTCGGCGAACACCGCGGCCACTGCCTGTTCCACGGAGGACGAAGGCGCCCGGAACTCACGTTTCTCGGCCACAGGCTCCGGCAACGCCCGTCGATCCAGCTTGCCGTTCGACAACAACGGCAACGCCTCGAGCACGACGAACTGCGACGGCACCATGTAAGCCGGCAACGACTCACCGAGCGATGTCCGCAGCGACTGAATATCGAGGGTTCCGGTCGGCACGACGTAGCCGATCAACCGATCCGACACCACAGCCACCGTACCCGCGGCCACCCCGGACTGCGCCCGTAGCACCGCTTCGATCTCACCGAGCTCGATGCGCTGGCCACGCACCTTCACCTGCAGATCGTTTCGGCCGACGTACTCGAGCTCTCCGACACGGGTCCAGCGAACCAGGTCGCCGGTGCGATACAACCGCTCCCCTGCCATCCCGAACGGGTTCGCCACGAACCGATCGGCCGTCAGCTGCGGACGAGCCGCGTATCCGCGCGCGAGCTGAGCACCGGACAGATACAACTCTCCGACCACACCGACCGGCACCGGCGTCAGTCGCGTGTCGAGGACCCAGGCATCGGTGTTCCACACAGGCCGGCCGATCGGGACGTACGAACCGTCCACTTCGTCCGCGACACGGTGTGTGGCCTGCACCGTGACCTCCGTGGGCCCGTACAGGTTGTGCACTTCCGCACCGAGCACGGTTTGCGCCCGCTCGGCCGTGGCCGCGGCCAGCGCCTCACCACCGGCGAACACCAACCGCACCGACGACGCCGCCGCACCGTCGATCTCGTCGAGCACCGCGTCGAGCACCGTCGGCACGAACTGTGCCACCGTGACACCCGCATCGGTCATGACGCCGGCGAGGTATACCGGATCGCGATGACCGTCTGCACTCGCAATCACCATTTGAGCACCGGAAATGAACGGCCACAGCAATTCCCACACCGACGCGTCGAACGTCGCGGGAGTCTTGAGCAGCACCACATCGGACGCCGTCAGAGCGAAGCGGTCCTGCATCCACAACAACTGGTTGACCACGGCCCCGTGGGAGACCGTCACGCCCTTCGGGCGACCGGTCGAGCCCGAGGTGAACAACACATAGGCCGTATTGCCGGGTCGCAACGGCGCACGCCGTTCACTGTTCTCGATCGGACCCGATGCATATTCGGATAGATCGAGTACATCGAGAGCCACAGCCGGGCGATCCCAGCGGCGGTTCTCACCCGACCGGGTCAGGACCAGAAGAGGATCTGCCGTGTTCAGCACGTACCCGGTGCGGTCATCCGGCTGCTCCGGATCGATCGGCACATACGCACCGCCCGCCGCGAGCACCGCATGGATCGCGAGCACCATGTCGAGCGAGCGGTCCATCGCCACCGCGACCCGCACCTCGGGACCCACACCCGCCGAGATCAGGTACCGGGCCAACCGGCCTACCCGATCCCCGAACTGCGCATAGGTGAGCTCGTCGTCCCCGACCGACACCGCCGGAGCATCCGGCGCCCGCTCCACCTGCGCAGCAATCAGATCCGTGAGCACTCCACTCGCCGGCGCCACGTCCCCGCGCTCGAAGGCGAGAAGCTGTTCGCGTTCGTCGGCGAGGAACAGGTCGACGTCCCCGACCGGAATCGACGGATCCGCGACCCCACCGGACAGCACCCGCACGAATCGCTCGGCGAAACCGACCATTGTCGCCTCGTCGAACAGGTCCGTGGCATAGGTCAGCGCGACCGCCATCCCTGCAGACTCGCCGCCGTCGTCGAACTGCTCCGCCAGCGTCACCTGCAGATCGAACTTCGCCAACGACACATCGGTATCCACCGCGGACAGCGACAGATCCGGCAGTTCGAATCGAGTCGGCGCCATATTCTGCATCGTCAACATCACCTGGAACAGCGGATTCCACGCGGTCGACCGAACCGGATCGAGAACCTCCACCAACCGCTCGAACGGCACATCCGCATGACCGAACGCACCCAGATCCACTTCACGCACCCGACCGAGGAGGTCTGCGAACGGCTCGGAGGAATCGACCTGCGTACGCAAGACCAACGTATTGACGAACATGCCGATCAGATCGTCCAGGGCACGCTCACCACGACCCGCCACCGGCGTACCGATCGCGATGTCACCCGTGCCCGACAACCGAGCCAACAACACAGCGAGGGCTGCGTGCACCACCATGAAGCGAGTCAGTCCGAGCGATGCTGCCAGTGAATCGATTCCGGACACCACGTCGGATCCGAGAACGAAATGGTGTGTGGCGCCCAGGTTCGATGCCACCGCCGGACGCGGCCGATCCGCGGGAAGGTCGAGAACATCGGGTGCCCCGGTCAACTGCTCGGTCCAGTACGCGACCTGCCGTGCGATGACGGACTCGGGGTCGTCCTCGGAACCCAGCACCTGTCGTTGCCACAGCGCGTAATCGGCGTACTGCACCTCGAGAGGTTGCCAGGACGGAGCCTCACCCGCCGACCGCGCGGCGTACGCGATCATGACATCCCGCGCCAGTGGTCCCATCGAGAATCCGTCTGCAGCAATGTGATGCACCACCACGACGAGAACGTGCTCGGTCTCCGACATCCGCAGGAGTCGAACACGCACGGGGGGTGCGACTGCGACGTCGAAACCGCCGGTCACGTATCCAGCAACGGTGGTGAGCACGTCCCGCTCATCGACGGGTTCCGCGACGAGATCCAACCCCGCCTCGGCCGTCGGCACGACGATCTGGACCCCGACACCGTCGATATCCGGATAGTAGGTCCGCAGGATCTCGTGACGAGTGACGACGTCACCGACGGCATGCGACAGCGCCTCGACATCGAGTGCACCGGTCAGGCGAATGGCCACCGGGATGTTGTTCACTGCCGACTCCGGATCGAACCGGTTCAGGAACCACATCCGCTGCTGCGCGAGGGAAAGCGGAACCCGTTCGGACCGCGGCTGAGGCACCAGCGGCGCAACTCCTCCGGTCCCGGCGTGGGTCTCGATGGCCCGGGCGAACTCCTCGACCGTGGAAGCCTCGAACAGCGTTCGTACCGGCACCCGGGCATCCACGACAGCACTGACACGCGAGACGACCTGGGTTGCGATCAACGAGTTGCCGCCGAGCGCGAAGAAGTCGTCGTCCGCTCCGATCTTCTCGATTCCGAGGACCTCACCGAACACCTGTGCCACCGTCTGCTCGGTGACGGTCGCCGGAGCACGGAACGCCTTCGTCTCGAAGACGGGAGCGGGCAACGCCTTCCGGTCGAGCTTGCCCGACGCGTTGAGCGGGAACTCCGCCAGGACCACGAAGGCGCCCGGAATCATGTACGTCGGCAGGGCCGTCTCCGCATGCTCCTTCAGAGCATCCGCTGTCACATCCGTCCCGGTGGCCGGCACGACGTAGGCGACGAGCTGGTCACCGGTCGCGCCGGAGACCACCAGCACAGCAGCGTTGATGACCGAATCATGATCGAGCAGTACCGCTTCGATCTCGCCGAGCTCGATCCGCTGGCCGCGGAACTTGACCTGGAAGTCCGTACGGCCGAGGTAGTCGAGTTCACCACGCGCGGTCCAGTACACGAGGTCGCCGGTGCGATACATGCGCTCGCCGGGCACGAAGGGGTTCGCGACGAAACGATCCGAGGTGAGATCGACGCGGCCGTGATATCCGCGCGCCAACTGGTCACCCCCGAGATACAGCTCGCCCGGGACGCCGGTGGGTACCGGACGCAGACGCGAATCCAGCACATAAACCTGGGTATTCCACTGCGGCAGACCGATCGGGACGCTGCCGTCGTCACCGGGCTCGGCACGCCGGTACGTGACCGAGACGGCAGCCTCGGTCGGCCCGTACAGGTTGTGGAGTCCTGCGGGGCTGAGCTCGGCGAATGCCTGCGCGGTCGCGGCGGGTAGCGCCTCACCGATCACGAACACGTCGCGGAATGTCGCCACATCCCGTGCTTCGACGGACGACACGAAGACCGACAGCATCGACGGGACGAAGTCGGTGATCGTCACTCCTCGGTCCCGAATGGTGCGCGCGAGGTACTCGGGATCGCGGTGACCGTCCGGCGTCGCCACGACCAGCGTTGCGCCGGCTCGGAGCGGCAGGAAGAAGCCCCACAACGAGACGTCGAAGGTTGTGGCGGTCTTCTGCAGGTACACGTCCGATTCGTCGAAGGCGTACTCGTGCTCCATCCATGCCATCTGGTTGGCGATGGCGCCGTGCGACACCGTCACGCCCTTCGGCCTACCGGTGGAACCCGACGTGAAGATCACGTAGGCACTGTTCTCGGGGTGCACGGTCGGTCGATCGAACGGCGTGCCGAACCGATCCGTGTCGTCGAGGTCGTCGAGGTGCAGAACGAGCCTGTCACCTGTCGCGCTGAAGTCGTCGCGGTGCGTCGTAAGCACGACGAGCGGATCGGCGGCCTCGAGGATGTAGGCGACGCGGTCGAGCGGGTGGTCCGGATCGACGGGCACGTAGGCGCCGCCGGCCCGCAGCACCGCGTACATGCCGATCACCAGCTCGACGGACCTGCGCATGGCCAACGCGACCCGCGTCTCGGGGACGACACCGAGAGCGACCAGGCGCTGAGCGACGGCGTCGACACGCGCGTCGAATTCGGCGTAGGTGAGTTCTTCGCCTTCGAAGATCACCGCCACGGCGTGGGGAGACGCCACAACACGCGCGTCGAACCCGTCGAGCAGCAGGTGGTGGTCGATGCGCCGCTCGGTCCGGTTCGGTTCGACGACCATGCGCTGCTGTTCCTGTGCGCTGAGCACCGGCAGGTCGCCGACCGCGGTGTTCGGAGCGGCGGTGGCGGCGTCGAGTACGCGGAGGAAGCGTTCGGCAAGGGACCGAACGGTCTCGTCGTCGAAGAGGTCCACCGCATAGTTGATCGCGACATCGGAACCGCCGTTCTCGGCTGTCGCCACGGTGAACTGGAGGTCGAACTTCGCCGTGGTCACGTCGACGTCGACGGGTTCGATCGCCAGATTCTCGAGCTCGAGAGCACCCGACGTCATGTTCTGGAAAAACAGCGCCACTTGGAACAGCGGATGCCATGCCTGCGAGCGAACGGGATCGATGATCTCGACGAGCCGCTCGAACGGAAGGTCGGCGTGCGCGAAGGCACCGAGGTCGACGTTTTTGACCCGGCCGAGGAGATCGGCGAACGACTCTCCCTCCTCGAGGACGGTGCGGAGCACAAGGGTGTTGACGAACATGCCGATGAGGTCGTCGAGTTCGGCAGCGCCACGCCCTGCGACCGGAGTACCGATGGTGATGTCATCGGTTCCGGACATGCGTGCCAGGAGTACCGCGAGCACCGAGTGGACCACCATGAACGGGGTGGCGCCGTGCTCGACAGCGAGCCGTTCGAGTGCCTGCTGCTGCTGTTGCGACCAGCCGAAACGGTATTCGGCACCGCGTGTCGAGGCGACGGCCGGCCTGGGACGGTCGGTCGGCAGGGCAGAGACCTCCGGGAGGTCCGCCAGTGTCGTGCGCCAGTACTCGGCCTGGGCAGTCGCGACCGAGGACGGATCGTCCTCGGAGCCGAGGACTCGACCCTGCCAAAGCGCATAGTCCGCGTACTGAACGTCGAGCGGCTTCCACGCCGGGATCTCCCCCGTTGAACGGGCCGCGTACGCCACCATCACATCGCGAGACAGCGGTCCCATCGAGAAGCCGTCCGCCGCGATGTGGTGCACCACCACGGCCAGCACATGCTCGGTCTCCGAGACCTGCAGCAACTCGATCCGCAACGGCGGCGCCACCGTCACGTCGAAACCGGTACTCACCGCGGCGACGACCCGATCGAACACCTCTGCCTCGGAAACGCGCACCACCTGGAGCGCGACTCCGGCGTCATCGACACCGAGCACGACCTGGCGACCGACACCGTCGATCTCCGGATACACCGTCCGCAGGATCTCGTGCCGCTCGACCAGATCCGTCACCGCGGCCCGCAATGCATCGACATCGAGCACACCCGTCAGCCGGATGACAGCGGGAATGTTGTTCACCGCCGACTCGGGATCGAACCGGTTCAGGAACCACATCCGCTGCTGCGCCAACGACAACGGCACCACCTCGGGCCGCTCCTGCGCAACGAGTGGAACGACAGCGCCGGAACCGGACTCACCTTCGAGCCGCGCAGCAAGGCCTTCCACGCTCGACGCGTCGAACAACGCACGCAGCGGCACACGCATGTCGAGAGCGGCACCGAGCCTGGACACGACCTGCGTCGCCACCAGCGAGTTGCCACCCAGTGCGAAGAAGTTGTCGTCCAACCCGACCTGCTCGACTCCGAGCACCTGGGCGAATACCGAAGCCACTGCATGCTCGACCGCCGTCACAGGGGCACGGAACTCCCGCTCCTCGATCTCCGGGGAAGGCAACGTCTTTCGATCCAGTTTCCCGGATGCATTGAGCGGCAACGAGTCCAGCACGACGAAGTGCGTGGGCACCATGTACGACGGCAACAGTTCGCCGAGCGCTCCGCGAAGGTGCGCGGGATCGATGTCCCCTGCGGGAACGATGTAGCCGACCAACTGATCCGACCGCACGTCGACCGCCGCGGCCGCAACGTGGTCCAGGCTCCGCAGCACCGCTTCGATCTCACCGATCTCGATGCGCTGACCACGGAGCTTGACCTGCAGGTCGTTCCGGCCGATGTACTCGAGTTCACCGTCACGGTTCCACCGGACGAGATCGCCGGTTCGATAGAGCCTCTCGCCACTGTCACCGGTGGGATCGGCCACGAAACGCTCGGCAGTCAGTCCCGCGCGTCCCTCGTATCCTCGCGCGACCTGCACACCCGACAGATACAACTCACCCGTCACGCCCATGGGCACGGGCCGCAGGCGCGCGTCCAGCACCCGCGCGCACGTATTCCATACGGTCGCACCGATAGGCACCACAACACCGTCGCCATCGCGCGCGACACGGTGGGTCGCCTGGATCGTCACCTCGGTCGGGCCGTAGAGGTTGTGCATCTCCGCACCGAACGTCGCGCGGGAACGCTCGGCGGTCGCCGACTGCAATGCCTCGCCGCCGGCGAACACCGCACGCAGCGCCGGGGTCGGCGCCGTCGACTCGTCGAGCACGGCATCGAGCACCGTCGGCACGAACTGTGCGATGGTGATGTCGAAATCCACCAACGCCTGAGCGAGATACGCGGGGTCCCGGTGTCCGTCGCGTGAGGCGATCACGAGTCGGGCACCCGACATCAGTGGCAGCAGGAACTCCCACACCGACGCGTCGAAGGTCGCGGAGGTCTTGAGCAGGACGGCGTCCGAGGACTCGACGGCGAAGCGGTCCTGCATCCATGCGAGTTGGTTGACCACTGCCGCATGTGCGACCGCCACACCCTTGGGCTGACCCGTCGAACCCGAGGTGAACAGCACATATGCAGTGTTCTGCGGACGCAGAGGTGAACGACGATCGGCGTCCACGACAGGCGCGCCGGACACGCCGGAGGTGATCGGTTCGTCCACGCGGACGACGGTCCGTCCCACACCGATGTCGTGACGTGAGGTCGTCAGCACCACCTGCGGATCGGCCGTGGCGAGCACGTAGTCGTTGCGCTCTGCCGGCTGCTCCGGATCGATCGGAACATACGCACCACCGGCCGCGAGCACGGCGTAGATGCTCAGCACCAGATCCAGCGAGCGTTCCATCGCCACCGCGACACGCACTTCCGGCCCGACACCGAGGGAGATCAGGTGTCGCGCGAGACGGTTCACATGACCGGCGAACTCCGCGTAGGTGAGGCTTTCGCCCTCGTACACGAGGGCCACCGCATCGGGCGAAGCCGCAGCCTGCGACGAGAACCTGTCCGGCAGCGTGGCGGCACCCGGGACGACGCGGTCGGAACCGTGACCGAGGTCGCGAAGCGTTTCGTACTCGGCGGGGCTCGAACGGTCGAGATCCCCGACGGGCACGGACGGATCCGCCACCGCGGCATCGAGGATCCTGACCAGATGGTCGGCGATGCCCCGCACCGTCCGTTCGTCGAAGAGTTCGGTGGCGTAGGTGAGTTCACACGCCAGTCCGGACGGGCGACCGGCGTGGTCGGCGGACTCGAAGAGCGTGAACTGGAGGTCGCCCTTCGTCTGGTCGAGCGGTGCTTCGACCGGAGAGATCGTCACCCCACCGAGTTCGAACGTCGACGGTGCCATGTTCTGCAGGGTGAGCAGCACCTGATACAACGGGTTCCGCGAGCGGGAACGCGGCGGATTGAGGACCTCGACGAGTTGCTCGAACGGCACGTCGGCGTGGCCGAAGGCACCCAGATCGAGATCTCGGATCCGAGCGAGAAGATCGCTGAACGATTCCCCACCGTCGACCCGGGCGCGCAGCACGAGCGTGTTGACGAACATGCCGATCAGGTCTTCGAGTTCGGCCTCGCCGCGACCGGCGATCGGTGTGCCGACGACGATGTCGTCGGTGTTGCTCGACCTCGCGAGCTCCACGGCCAGTGCGGCATGCAGCACCATGAACAGCGTCGCGTTGTGTTCCCGCCCGAGCCGCACGAGCGCATCGTGCAGTTCGGCGGGAACGGTGAAGCGATAGGCCGCACCGTGATTGGAGGATTCGACCGGACGCGGGCGGTCGAACGGAAGAGCCAGTTCGTCCGGGGCGCCGGTCAGGGACGCCGTCCAGTACTCCAGCTGCTGCGAGATCACACTGGCGGGATCGTCCTCCGAACCCAGGTTCTCCCGCTGCCACAATGCATAGTCGGCGTACTGGATCGGCAGCGGTGCCCAACCGGGTGTGTGCCCTTCGGCCCGTGCGGCGTAGGCGATCATCACATCACGGGTCAACGGCCCGATGGAGTAGCCGTCGGCGGCGATGTGATGCACCGCGAACACGAGCACGAACTCCGTCGCAGCCACACGGAACAACGCGCTGCGCAGCGGGACCTGCGTGGTGACGTCGAACCCAGCGGTCACCACCTCTGCGACGGCCCCGAGCACTGCCTCCTCATCGACGGCTCTCGGTGCCAGGTCGATGCGCACGTCCTCGATCGGCAGCACCCGTTGGTAGCCGATGCCGTCGATCTCCGGGTAGATGGTTCGCAGGATCTCGTGGCGCGCGACGAGGTCGTTCACCGCTGCCTGCAGAGCCTCGACGTCCAGTGCCCCGGACAACCGGAGTGCGGCCGGGATGTTGTAGGCGGCGGAGTCGGGATCGAACCGGTTGAGGAACCACATGCGCTGCTGTGCGGGCAGCAGCGGAATCAGGTCGGGCCGTGCCATCGGGATCAACGGACGACGTTCGCCGCGCCCCGCGTGTTCGGCTGCCGACGCCAGCGCGGCGACCGTCGACGCCTCGAAGACGGTACGAACGGGGATCTTCGTTCCGAGGGCCGCACCGACACGCGCCGCCACGCGTGTCGCGACCAGCGAGTTGCCGCCGAGTTCGAAGAAGTCGTCGTCGAGGCCCGCGCGTTCGATCCCGAGAACATCGGCGAAGACGTCCGCGACGGCCTGCTCGGCCGGTGTCGTCGGGGAGCGGAACTCACGTGCTTCGAATTCCGGCTGCGGCAAGGATTTCCGGTCCACCTTGCCGGACGGGTTGAGCGGCATCTGCGGCAGGACCATCACCGTCGACGGCACCATGTAGCCCGGGACGCGCCGGCCGACAGTGGCCTTGAGGTCGTCGATGTCGATCGTGGTTCCGTCCTCGGCGACGACGTACGCGACCAGCTGGTCGCCGCGCAACGCATCGGTACGGACGAGTGCGACGGCCTGACGGACGGTCGGATACGCAGCGACGGCAGCCTCGACCTCGCCGAGTTCGATACGCAGGCCTCGGAGCTTGACCTGGAAGTCGGTGCGGCCGATGTAGTGCAGTTCGCCCGTCGACGTCCTGCGCACGAGGTCGCCCGTCCGGTACATGCGAGTGCCGGCGGGACCGTACGGGTCGGCCAGGAATCGTTCGGACGTGAGGTCCGGGCGCGCGATGTAACCGCGGCCGAGCTGGGCCCCGGCCAGGTACAGCTCACCCGCGACACCGTCGGGGACGGGCTGCAGCCACTGGTCCAGGACGTAGGCGGCGACGTTGCCCTGCGCCGCACCCACCGGCACCGATCCCGGGTCGGCGGCGTCGAGAACGTGGCGCGTGATCGACAGGGTGAACTCGGTGGGGCCGTACTCGTTGGACAGTTCCGCGTGCTCGTTCCGCGCGCGGAATGCCCGGGCGAGTCCCGGTGTGAACACCTCACCGCTGCAGTACACCTGTCGCAGTGACGCCAGGTCCGTGTCGCGCGCGACGGCAAGCACCTCGGACAACACCGACGGGACGAAGTAGGACGAGGTCACGCCGTGTTCGGCGATCGCGGACGCGAGGTACTGCGGATCGCGGTGACCGTCCGGAGCGGCGATGACGAGTCGCGCACCCACGGTCAGCGGCCACCAGAATTCGCGTCCCGACGCGTCGAAGGTGAACGGTGTCTTCTGCAGGACCGTGTCGTTCGCGTCCAGTCGGTAGGCGCTCTGGCGCCATGCCAACGCCACGGCCACGCGGCCGTGCGGAATAGCGACGCCCTTGGGACGGCCGGTGGAACCGGACGTGAAGATCACCCAGGCCGTGTTGTCCGGCCGCAAAGGGTGCCGACGTTCGGAATCCGTGACCGGGTCACTCGCCACGTGGCGAAGATCGAGCGTGTCGACGGCCAGGGACCGGATGCCGTCCGATACCGGGAAGCCGTCGCGCTCGGTCGTGAGGACGACGACGGGGTCGGTGACCTCGAGGACGTACTCGTTGCGTGCAGCGGGCAGATCGGGGTCGATCGGTACGTAGGCACCGCCGGCCTTGACCGTCGCGTACATCGCGACCAGAAGGTCCAGCGACCGTGCCATCGCAAGACCCACCGTGGTCTCCGGACCGACGCCCACCTCGATGAGGTGACGCGCCAGACGGTTCACCTCGGCGTCGAACTCGGCATAGGTCAGAGTCCGGTCGCCGGCGATCACGGCCACCGCGTCGGGTGTGCGGGCGACCTGCGCGTCGAACAGGTCGACCAGGGTCCTGTCGGCGACGGGAACGAAGGCGTCCTCGTGGCCGGGTGCCAGCAGTCGCGCGCGCTCGGCACGGTCGAGGATCTCGATGTCGCCGACTCGACGTGCGGGCTCGGCCGTGACCGCGGTCAGCACCCGCGTCAGACACTCCGCCCAGGTCATGATCGTCGACTCGTCGAACAGATCTGTCGCGTAGGTGAACTCCGCTGTCAGACCGGCTGATTGTCCTGCAGCGTCGTAGGACTCCCCCACGGTCAGCTGCAGGTCGAACCGAGCTTCGGCGAAGTCCGTGTCGAGCGCGGAGATGGTCAGCTCGTCGAGTTCGAACACCGACTGCTGCATGTTCTGGAAGACGAGCATGACCTGGAACAACGGTGTCCGCGACTGCGAGCGGGGCGGATCGAGCACCTCGACGAGCCGTTCGAACGGCACGTCCGCGTTGCCGAAGGCACCCAGGTCTGTGTCGCGCACCTGCGCGAGCAGCTCGGTGAACGGCAGGGCCGGGTCGATGTCGTTGCGCAACACGAGGGTGTTGACGAACATGCCGATCAGGTCGTCGAGTTCGGCCTCCCCGCGACCCGCGACGGGCGTGCCGATGGTGACGTCGCGGGTGCCGGCGAGTTTCGCGAGCAGGACGGCGAGCGCGGCGTGCACGACCATGAAGGTGGTCGCGTTGTGTTCGCGCGCGAGTCGTTGCAGCGCATCGACGGTGGCGGCGTCGATCTCGAAGGTGTGGCGTGCACCGCGGTTGGTCGCGACCGGCGGACGCGGATGGTCGAGCGGTAGTTCGAGCGGCTCGGGCAGGTCACCGAGTCGTTCGGTCCAGTAGGCCAGTTCGCGTGCGACGAGACTGTCGGGATCGTCCTCGGATCCGAGCAGTTCGCGTTGCCAGAGAGCGTAATCCGCGTACTGGACGGCGAGCGGCGACCACGACGGTGCCTCCCCGCGCCGACGCGCGTCGTAGGCGACCATGACGTCGCGGGTCAGCGGTCCCATCGAGAAACCGTCCGCGGCAACGTGGTGCACGACGAAGACGAGCACGTATTCGTCGTCGCCGACCTGATAGAGGCGGGTGCGGACCGGTACCTCGGACGTGACGTCGAATCCGGCGTTCACGAATTCGACGACGGTGGGCAGGATGTCGGCCTCGTCGATCGGCACGGGTGTGACGTCCGGGCGCACCCGGGTGACGGGCAGGACGACCTGGTGTCCGACGCCGTCGGCCTCCGGGTAGACGGTGCGCAGGATCTCGTGGCGCGCGAACAGATCCGCGACGGCGTCGGCCAGGGCCGTCAGGTCCAGCGATCCGGTGAGACGGATGGCCACCGGGATGTTGTACGCGGCGGAGTCGGGGTCGAGACGGTTGAGGAACCACATCCGCTGCTGCGCGAGCGAGAGCGGCACCGAGTCGGGTCGCGGCTGCGCCTGCAGTGCCGGGCGGCCCCCGGATCCGGCGTGTTCCTCGGCCCGCACGGCCAGTGCTGCCACGGTGGGTGCCTCGAACAGCACGCGCAGCGGGACGCGCGCGTCGAGCGCGGTCGCGAGGCGCGCGATCACCTGGGTGGCGATCAGCGAGTTGCCGCCGAGTTCGAAGAAGTCGTCGTCCGCGCCTACGCGGTCGACGCCGAGCAGGTCGCGGTAGATGCCGGCGACAATCTCTTCGATCGGGGTGGACGGCGCGCGGTACGCGCGGGTCGCGACCTCGGGTGCGGGCAGCGCCTTGCGATCGATCTTGCCGTTCGCGTTGAGCGGCAGCGCGTCGAGGATCATGACCACCGACGGCACCATGTAGCTCGGAAGACTCTGTGCGAGTGCGTTCTTCACCGCGTCCGCGTGCAGGGCCTCGTCGCCGGTGAGGTAGGCGACGATCCGGTCGCCGGTGTGCGGGCCGCTGTGCACGACCGTCACGGCCTGCGCCACACCCGGCTGTGCCCGCAATGCGGTGTCGATCTCGCCGAGTTCGATGCGGAAGCCGCGGAGTTTGACCTGGAAGTCGGCGCGGCCGCGGTAGTCGAGGGTGCCGTCCTCGTTCCAGGCGACGATGTCACCGGTGCGGTAGAGGCGTGAGCCGGATCCGAACGGGTCGGCGACGAACCGGTCGGCGGTGAGGTCGGGGCGTCCGGCGTAGCCACGTGCGAGCTGGGCGCCCGCGAGATACAGCTCGCCCCTCACACCCACCGGCACGGGACGGAGGCGACCGTCGAGGACGTGGACGCGCGTGTTCCACTCCGGGCGGCCGATCGGCACCGAGTCGGTGTCGTCACCGGTCACCGCGTGCACGGTCACGGAGACGGCGGCCTCGGTCGGCCCGTACAGGTTGACCAGGTCGACGTCGGGATGGAGCGACCGGAACCGCTGGGCGAGCGCGGAGGGCAGCGCCTCACCGATCGCGAGGATGCGCCGCAACGACGGGCTCAGCGCACCGCCGGCCGTGTCGAGCAGCGCCTCGAGCATCGACGGCACGACGTGCAGAGTGGTCACGGACTTCTGCCGCATGACCGCGTCGAGGTAGGTCGGGTCGCGATGACCGTCGGGTGCGGCGACGACGAGTCGACCGCCGGAGACGAGTGCCGACCAGAACTCCCATACCGACAGGTCGAACGTCGCGGCCGTCTCAAGCAGCGCGGCGTCGTCGGAGGACAGACCGAAATGCCCTGTCTTCCAGAGCAACTGGTTGACGATCGCCGCATGCGGAACTGCGACACCCTTGGGTCGTCCGGTGGAACCCGACGTGAAGATGACGTAGGCGGGGTGCTGCGGGTCGAGCGGAACACGACGTTCGGTGTCACGCACCGGGCTGTCGTCGAGCGCGTCGAGTTCGGGTGCGTCGACGTGCACCACGGCGCGACCGCCGGCATCGAAGTCGTCGTCGCGAGCGGTGAGCACGCAGACGGGGTCGGCGACCGACAGGATGTAGTCGATCCGCTCGCGCGGGTGGTCGGGGTCGAGCGGGACGTACGCGCCGCCGGCCTTCGCGACGGCGTACATGCCGATGAGCAACTCGACGGAGCGACGCATTCCCAGCGCAACGGCCGTTTCGGGACCCACGCCGAGGTCGATCAGGTGACGGGCGAGGCGGTTGACCCGTCCGTCGAACTCGCGGTAGGTGAGGGTGCCGCCCTCGTGATCGAGCGCGACGGCGTCCGGTCGGGCCGCGACCTGCGCGTCGAACAGCGACACCAGCGTCCCAGCGGGAACTTCGTGCCGAGTGTCGTTCCACTCCTGCAGGATTCGCGTGCGCTCGACGGTGTCGAGGATGTCGAGATCACCGACGGGACGGCCGGGTTCGGCGACGATCCTGTCGAGCAATCGGACGAACCGATCGACGAACACGCGGGCGGTCGACTCGTCGAACAGGGCCGACGCGTAGGTGAGGTAGCCGACGATGCCGGTGGGTGTACCCGACTCGTCGTAGCGGTCCTGGACGATCCAGTGCAGGTCGAACTGCGAGGTGTCGTGTTCGAGGTCGACGAGGGCGACGTCGAGTCCGGGCAGCGCGAGGGTGCCCTGCTCGAAGTTCTGGAACGAGAAACCGACCTGGAACAGCGGGTGCCGCGCCGTGGAGCGCTGCGGGTTGAGCACCTCGACGAGCCGCTCGAACGGCACATCGGCGTGCGCGAAGGCCCGCAGGTCGGATTCGCGGACGGCGGCGAGCAGGTCGTCGAAGGTGACGGCGCCGGACACCCGGGTGCGCAGCACGAGGGTGTTGACGAACATGCCGATCAAGTCGTCGAGTTCACGTTCGCCGCGACCCGCGATGGGCGTGCCGACCGCGATGTCGTCGCTGTCGGACAGTCGCGCGAGCAGCACCGACAGGGCCGCGTGCACGGCCATGAACAGCGTGGCGTGACAGCTCTGGGCGAGGTCGACGAGCCGGGCGTGGAGGTCGGCGTCGATGCGGATCTCGACGCGTCCGCCCTCGTAGGACTGCACGGCGGGTCGTCGGCGGTCGGTCGGCAGCGACAGTTGGTCGGGCAGGCCTGCGAGGGCACCGCGCCAGTAGTCGAGTTGCTGCGACACCAGCGAATCGGGATCGTCCTCGGACCCGAGCACACGACGCTGCCACAGCGCGTAGTCGGCGTACTGCACCGGCAGCGGCGCCCACTCGGGCTCGGAACCGGTGAGAGCCGAGGTGTAGGCGACGAGCAGGTCGCGCACCATCGGGGCGATCGAGAAGCCGTCGCCGGAGATGTGGTGGACGACCATCGCGAGGACGTAGTCGTCTGCACCGAGTTCGAAGAGCCCGATCCGCAGCGGCACCTCGGTGGTGACGTCGAAGTGGCCGGTCGCGAACGGCGCGACCGCGGCGAGCAGGGCGTCGTCCCCACCGGTGACGGTGTGGACCTCGATGTCCGGGGCGGCGTCGGCGGCGGGCAGCACGACCTGCACCGGCCCGTCCGGGGTGTCGGGGTAGACGGTGCGCAGCGACTCGTGTCTCTCGACGACGTGGGCGACCGCGATGCGCAGCAGGTCGACGTCGACCGAGCCCGACAGTCGGATCGCCATCGGCAGGTTGTAGGCCGCCGAGTCGGGATCGAAGCGGTTGAGGAACCACATCCGCTGCTGGGCGAGCGACAGCGGCACCTGCTCGGGCCGCTCCCCCGCGGCCAGTGCAGGTCGCGCGGCCTGCCCACCGTGCTCGGCCACCGCGGCGGCGAGCGCGTCGACGGTGGGATGTTCGAACAGCGTGCGCAGCGGGATGTCCGCGCCGAGCGCGGCACCGATGCGGGCGATGACGCGGGTCGCGATCAGCGAGTTGCCGCCGAGCGCGAAGAAGTCGTCGTCGAGACCGACCCGCTCCACCTCGAGCACCTCGGCGATCGCGGCCGCGACCGCCTGTTCCGTAGGGGTGACGGGAGGGCGGAACTCCCGGATCGCGGCGAGGGGCGCGGGCAGAGCGCGACGGTCGAGCTTGCCGGATGCGTTGAGCGGCAACGCGTCGAGCACCATGAGCACGTCGGGCACCATGTAGCGCGGCAGCGACCTGCCGACCGCCGCACGCGCCGCCTCGACGTCGACGGTCGCGCCCGAGGACGGGACGACGTAGCCGACGAGTTGCCGGCCGTGGTCGCCGTCGTGCACGACCATCACGGCCTGCGCGATCTCCGGCAGCGCGGTCAGGGCACTCTCGATCTCACCGAGTTCGATGCGCAGACCGCGCACCTTGACCTGGAAGTCGGTGCGGCCCAGGAAGTCCAGCTCACCGCTGGGCAGGATCCGAACGAGATCGCCGGTGCGGTAGAGACGTTCGCCGTCCGGTGCGGCGACGAACCGTTCGGCGGTGAGGTCGGGGCGGGCGTGGTAGCCGCGCGCGACCTGCACTCCCCCGAGGTAGAGCTCACCGGGCACCCCGATCGGCGCCGGGCGGAGCCGCGCGTCGAGCACCTGCACGGTGGTGTTGCGGATCGGACGGCCGATCGGGACACTGCCCGCGTGCTCGCCCTCGACCCGCAGAACCGTTGCGGTGACGGTCGTTTCGGTGGGACCGTAGGTGTTGTCGAGCGCCGCCGTCGATCGTGCGGCGAAGTCGGCAGCGAGATCGGCCGGCAGGGCTTCACCACCGACCGACAGGTAGCGCAGCGACTCGGGAAGCTGCAGCGCCGGGTCGGCGAGGAACACCGCGAGCATCGACGGGACGAATTCGAGGATGCTCACGCGCTCCTCACGCGACACCCGTGCGAGATAGGCGGGGTCGCGGTGCCCACCCGGAACGGCGACGACGAGACGTGTCCCGACCTGCAAGGGGTAGAACAGCTCCCACACCGACGCGTCGAACGTGATCGGTGTCTTGTGGAGCGCGGCGTCACCGGCGCCGAGGTCGTACCGTTCGCGCATCCACACGATCTGATTCGCGGCCGAACGATGGCTCACCGCAACACCCTTCGGACGTCCAGTGGAGCCGGAGGTGAAGATGACGTAGGCGGTGTTGTCCGGTCGCAGCGGCGCGACGCGGTCGGCGTCGGAGAGCGGCGCGTCGGAGACCGTCGACGGCGCATCGATCTCGAGCACCGGTGCCGCGGCGGGCAACGATCCCCGATCGGCGGCCGTGGCGAGGACGACGACGGGCCGGGCGAGGTCGAGCACGTATTCGGTGCGGTCGGCGGGATGTTCGGGGTCGAGCGGAACGTACGCTCCCCCGGCCTGCAGGATCGCGTAGATCGCGACCATCATCTCGATGGACCGGCCCGTGTACACGCCGACGAGGCTCTCCGGACCCACCCCGAGTCCGACGAGATGCCGCGCGAGACGGTTGACCCGCGACGCGAACTGCGCGTACGTCAGGGTCGTGTCCTCGAAGATCAGCGCCGGCGCGTCCGGGGTGCGGGCGACCTGCTGGTCGAAGCGGACGAGCAGGGTCTCGTCGACGGAACCCGCATCGGTCGCATTGATGCCGGCGAGCAGACGGATCTCGTCGTCACCACGCAGGTCGATGTCGCCGACGGCGACCTCCGGCGCACGCACCGCGGCGTCGACGAGCGCGACGAGGCGCTGCGCGGCCTGCGTGATGGTGTGCTCGGTGAACAGGTCGGTGGCGTAGGTGATCGATCCGTCGATGCCGAGGCGTCGGCCGTCGGCGTCGAAGGTCTCCCCGAGGTGGATCTCGAGGTCGAGTTTGGCGCCGGTCGCGCCGGGTTCGACGGTGCTCAGCCGCAGCCCGGGAAGGTCGATCTCCGAGCGCGTGAAGTTGTGCACCACGAGCAGGGTCTGGAACAGCGCCGAGTAGGCCGTGGAGCGGACCGGGTCGAGCAGTTCGACGAGGCGCTCGACCGGCACGTCCGGGTGCGAGAAGGCCGCGAGGTCGACGTCGCGCACCTGGTCGAGGACCTCGTCGAAGGTGGCGCCGGCGTCGATGCGGGTGCGCAGCACGAGGGTGTTGCCGAACATGCCGACGAGGTCGTCGAGAGCCTCCTCGCCGCGACCGGCGATCTGGGTGCCGATCGGGATGTCGCTGCTCCCCGACCAGCGGGCCAGCAGCACCGCGACGGCGGCGTGAGCGAGCATGAACAGCGTGATGCCGCGTTCGCGGGTGAACTGTTCGACGCGGTCGGCGAGCTCGGCGTCGAGGGCGATCGGGACGGTCGCGCCCCGCGATGACTGCACGGGCGGACGCGGCCGGTCGGTGGGCAGTTCCACCAGGTCGGGCAGGTCGGCAAGGGCGTCGGTCCAGTACGCGAGCTGACGGGCGAGCAGCGACTGCGGGTCGTCCTCGCTGCCGAGGAGCTTCTGCTGCCAGAGGGCGTAGTCGGCGTACTGCACGCGCAGCGGCGACCAGCCGGGCTCGGCACCTTCGCGACGCGCGAGATAGGCGGTGACGACGTCGCGCGACAGCGGTGCCTGCGACCCTCCGTCGCTCGCGATGTGGTGGGCAACGACGGCGAGGACATGCTCGTCGTCGGCGATGCGGAACAGTCGGGCACGCACGGGCACGTCGACAGTGAGATCGAAGCCGCGCGTGACGAAATCGGTGAGGACATCGGTGATCTCGTCGGCCGCGGCAACGTCCGGTCCGAGATCGGAGGCGGCCTCGTCGGCGGGCACGATCACCTGCGACGGACCGGTGTCACTGTCGGGGAAGACGGTGCGCAGCGCTTCGTGACGGTCGAGGACGTCGAGCAGCGCGGCCTGCAGCGCCGGCACGTCGAGCTCGCCGCTCAGGCGCAGCACCATCGGGATGTTGAAGGCGGACGAGTCGGGATCGAAGCGGTTGAAGAACCACATGCGCTGCTGCTGGAGCGACAGCGGAATGCGGTCGGGGCGTTCGACGGCGACGAGGTCGGGACGGCCACCGGAACCGGCAGTGCGCGCCACGGCGGCGGCCAGCGCGGCCACCGTCGGAACATCGAACACCGTGCGCACCGGCACGGTGGTGTGCAGGGCGGCACCGAGCCGCGCGACCAGCTGGGTCGCGTTGAGCGAGTTGCCGCCGAGCGCGAAGAAGTCGTCGTCGAGACCCACGCGGTCGACGCCGAGCAGGTCGGCGTAGACGGACGCGACCGTCTGCTCCACCGGTGTCTCGGGTGCGCGGAAGGCGCGTGCCTCGAAACCGGGGACGGGCAGAGCCTTCCGGTCGAGCTTGCCGTTGGCGGTGATGGGCAGCGCGTCGAGAACGAGGATCTGCGCGGGCACCATGTACGACGGCAATTCGCCGGCGAGCCGGTCCCGCAATGCTTGCGGGTCCGCCGCGGCGCCGGTCGCAGGAACGACGTAGCCGATGAGACGTTCGCCGGTGCGCGCGTCGGTGTGCAGGACGACGACGGCCTGGGCCACCTCGTCGGCGCGGCTCAGCGCTGCTTCGATCTCGCCGAGTTCGATGCGCAGGCCGCGGACCTGCACCTGCGCGTCGCTGCGGCCGACGAAGTCGAGTTCGCCGGTCGCGGTGCGGCGCACGAGATCGCCCGTGCGGTACATGAGTCCACCGGTGAACGGGTTCGCGACGAACCGCGCGGCCGTCAGTCCCGGCTGCGCGTTGTAGCCGCGCGCGAGACCGGCACCCGACAGGTACAGCTCACCGATGACGCCGTCGGGCACGGGATGCAGACGCGTGTCGAGGACGACGGCACCGGCACCTTCGATGGGCGCACCGATGGTGATGCGGTCGCCCGGAGTGAGCGGCGCGGTCTCGGTGATGATGATGGTGGTCTCGGTGGGACCGTAGCTGTTGACGAAACGGCAGACGGGACCGAACTTCTCGACGAGTTCCGGCGGGCACACGTCGCCGCCGATCACCACGGATTCGAGGTCGGGCAGGTCGGGGGTGACGGTGCCGAGCGCGGCGGGCGCGGTGATGATGTGCGTGATGCGTTCGCGGCGCAGCAGGTCGGTCAGTTCGGCACCGGCGACGATGTGCGGCGGCACGACCACCACGGTGGCACCGGCGGAGAACGCCGAGATCTGCTCGAAGACCGACGCGTCGAAGCTCGAGGACGAGAACCGCAGCATCCGCGAGCCGGTGCTCAATCCGAGTTCGGGACGGTGGTCGGCAGTGAAGGCGTTGAGACCGCGGTGGGTGACGACGACGCCCTTCGGCGTGCCGGTGGAACCGGACGTGTAGATCATGTACGCCGCCGACTCCGCATTCACCGCGGACGTCACCGGTGCAGAAGAGTAATCGTCGGCGTCGATGCTCAGCCACGGAACATGCGACGGTCCGTCGCCGAGGCCGAGGATGGCCCGGGAGTCGGTGAGCAGGTACGCGATACGCGCTGCGGGCAGTGCCGGATCGACGGGCACGAACGCCGCGCCGGTCTTGACCACGGCCCACAGGGCGACGACGGCGTCGAGACTGCGCGGGAATGACAGCGCCACCACGGTTTCCGGTCCGGCACCGTGGTCGATCAGCTTGTGCGCGAGCCGGTTGGACGCGAGGTCGAGTTCGGTGTAGGTGAGCTGCCGCTCGCCGTCCACCACCGCGACGCCGTCCGGGTTCGCGGCGACACCGGCCGCGAGGATCTGCGGGAAGGTCCTCTGCGGCAGCGGCGCCGGCACCGAGTACGACAGTGCACGATCGGTCTCGGCGTCCGACAGGAGCGCGATGTCGCCGGTGGAAGCCGTCGGGTCGGCCGTGCTCGCGTCGAGCAGCTGCACCCACCGCGCGGCGAGATCGGCGGCGGTCGCTTCGTCGAACAGGTCGGTCGCGTAGGTGAGTTCGGCGATCAGTCCGCCGGTTTCGTCCTCACGCAGCGCGATGTCGACGTCGAACTTCGCGATGGCAAGATCCGCTTCGAGCGGTTCGACCCGCAGCCCGGGCAGTTCGAGTTCGCCGATGCCCTGGTTCTGCAGCGACAGCGCGACCTGGAACAGCGGCGAGTGGCTCTGCGAGCGCACCGGATCGACGGCCTCGACGACCTGGTCGAACGGCACGTCGGCATGCGAGAACGCCGCGAGGTCGGTGGCGCGGACCTGTTCGAGGAACTCTGCGAACGACGCCGCAGGATCGATGCGGGTGCGCAGGACGAGGGTGTTGACGAACATGCCGACGAGGTCGTCGAGGGCACGATCACCGCGACCGGCGACCGGCGTGCCCACCGACACGTCCTCGGTGCTGCCGAGACGCGCGAGCAGCACGGCGAGGGCGGCGTGCAGGACCATGAAGCGGGTCGCGCCGTGGGCGTGGGCGAGCCGGTCGATGCGGGCGAGGACCTCGGGGGCGATCCGGAAGCCGGTATTGGCACCCTGGTAGGACGCCGCCGCGGGTCGCGGCCGGTCGGCGGGCAGTTCGAGGACGGCCGGGGTGTCGGCGAGGGCGGAGGTCCAGTAGTCGAGCTGCTGCGCGATCGGTGCCTGCGGATCCTGCGGGTCGCCGAGCACGGCGCGCTGCCACAGCGCGAAGTCGGCGTACTGCACCGGCAGCGGTTCCCAGGCCGGCTGAGCGTCGTCGAGGCGCGCGGAGTAGGCGACGAGGACGTCGCGGGCCAGCGGCACGGTCGACGCGCCGTCGGCGCTGATGTGGTGGACGACCACCACGAGCACGTGGGTGCGGTCGTTCTCGCGGAACAGCGCGCCGCGGATGGGGACTTCACGCGTGACGTCGAAGCCGCGTCCCACGACTCCGGCGATCGCGGTGTGCAGCGCGTCGGTGTCGGATGTGTCGATCGGAGTGAGATCGAGTGGCACGTCGCCGGTGGCGAGCACGTGCTGCGACGGTCCGTACTTGTGTTCCGGGAAGACCGTGCGCAGCGCTTCGTGCCGGTCGAGCACGTCGCGGACGGCGGCGGTGAGGGCGTCGACGTCGAGGTCGCCGTGCAGACGCACCGCGAGCGGGATGTTGTAGAGCGGGGACGTCGGGTCGAAGCGGTTGAGGAACCACATGCGCTGCTGCGCGTACGACAGCGGCACCCGCGCGGGGCGTTCCTGCGGCACGAGCGGCAGCCGCGCCCCCGTGCCGATGTGCGAGCCGGCGGTCTCGGCGAGCGCCTGCACGGTCGATCCCTCGAACACCGCGCGCACCGGCACCGTGGTGCCGAGCGCTTCCCCGATGCGGGCCACCAGGCGCGTTGCGATGAGCGAGTTGCCGCCGAGGGCGAAGAAGTCGTCGTCGAGGCCCACGCGTTCGACGCCGAGCAGTTCGGCGACGATCTCGGCGACCGTCTCCTCGACGGGGTTGGTGGGGGCGCGGAACTCGCGGGTCACCGGGTCGGGCGCGGGCAGCGCGTTGCGGTCGAGCTTGCCGTTGACCGTGACCGGCACCGTCTCGATCGGCACGATCTGCGAGGGCACCATGTACGACGGCAGGACGTCGGCGACGGCGCTGCGCAGCGCATCGGCGTCGACCTCGGCGCCGTCGCGGGGCACGACGTAGCCGACGAGCCGTTCGCCGGTGTGGGCGTCGCGGTAGACGTCCACGACCGCGTGCGCGACGGTGTCCTGGCGGCTCAGCACCGCCTCGATCTCGCCGAGTTCGATACGCAGACCACGCAGCTTGACCTGCGCATCGCTGCGGCCGACGAACTCGAGTTCGCCCGACGCGCGCCGGCGCACGAGGTCGCCCGTGCGGTACATGAGCCCACTGGTGAACGGGTTCGCGACGAACCGCGAGGCCGTCATCCCAGGTCGGTCGTGGTAGCCGCGGGCGAGCGCCTGACCCGCCAGATACAGCTCGCCCAACACTCCGTCGGGCACCAGCTGCAGGCGTGCGTCGAGCACGACGGCACCGGCGCCCCGGATGGGCCGGCCGATGGTGATGGCTCCGCCCGCGACCAGCGGATCGGTCATCGTGATGACGATCGTGGTCTCGGTGGGGCCGTAACTGTTGACGAACCGGCAACGCGGCGCGAACCGCTCGACCAGCTCGGGCGGGCACACGTCGCCACCGACCACGACGGCCTCGAGATCCGGCAGCCTCGCCGGGTCGACGCCACCGAGCGCGGCCGGTGCGGTGAGCACGTGGGTGACATGGTGGCGCAGCAGAAACGCCTCGAGGTCGGCGCCGGCGACGATCTCGGGCGGCGCGACCACCATCGTGGCTCCGGCACCGAAGGCGGCGAGCATCTCGAACACCGACGCGTCGAAGCTCGCCGACGAGAACCGCAGTACCCGCGACTGCGCAGTGAGCCCGAGTTCGGTGCGGCATTCGGCGGTGAAGGCGTTGAGGCCGCGGTGGGTGACCACGACGCCCTTCGGGGTGCCGGTCGAGCCGGACGTGTAGATCATGTACGCCGCGACGTCGGGTGCGATGTCGACGTCGAGTGCGTCGGTCGACATCTCGGCACACCGGTCGGCGACGTCGTCGGAATCCAGTGCAAGCCAGCGGAAGTCGACGGCCGGAGCGATCTCGCTCATGGTCAGGCCGAAGGCGGCACCCGAGTCCGAGAGCATGAAACCGATGCGATCGACGGGCAGCTTCACGTCGATCGGCACGAACGCCGCACCGGTCTTCGCGACCGCCCACACCGCGACCAGCGACTCGATGGTCCGCTCGAAGGCCAGGGCCACCACGGTTTCCGGTCCGGCGCCCTCGGCGAGGAGAACACGGGCCAGGGCGTTGGAACGTTCGTCGAGTTCGCGGTAGGTGAGCTGTCGCGTCTCGTCCACGGCGGCAACACCGTTCGGCGACGCGACGACACTGGCCGCGAGGATCTCCGGCAGCGTCCGGATGCGGATCGATTCCGGGCGCGCCGCATCGAGTGCCCGAGCGGTCTCGTCGGCGTCGAGATACGGCAGGTCGCCGACGGGGCTGCGCGGGCCGTCGAGCAGCTGCGCCAGCATGCGGTTCCAGCGCTCGGCGGTGCGGGCGGCAGTGGACGCGTCGAACAGGTCGGTGGCGTAGGTGAGGGTGCCGGCCAGGGCACCGTCGTCGTCGCGGAGCGTGAACTCGAGGTCGAACTTGGCGATGCCGAAGTCGGGCACGATCGGTTCGACCCGCAGCCCGGGCAGTTCGAGATCGTTGGGGTGTGCCTCCTCGACCGACAGTGCGACCTGGAACAGCGGTGCGCTGTTCTGCGAACGCACCGGGTCGACGGCCTCGACGACCTGCTCGAACGGCACCTGGACGTGCGCGAAGGCGTCAAGGTCGACGTCGCGGACGGCGGCGACGATGTCGTCGAAGCCCGCGGCCGGGTCAACCGGGGTTCGCAGCACGAGGGTGTTGACGAACATGCCGATGAGGTTGTCGAGGCGGCGATCGCCGCGACCGGCGACCGGCGTGCCCACGGACACGTCGTCGGTCGCACCGAGTCGGGCGAGCAGCACGACGAGCGCAGCGTGCAGCACCATGAACCGGCTCACGCCGCGGGCCTGCGCGTAGGCGTCGAGGCGGCGGACGGTGTCGGGATCGACGGTGAACGGCACCGCCGCGCCCCGGAACGACGAGCTCGCGGGTCGCGGCCGGTCGGTGGGCAGTTCGAGCAGCGCGGGTGCGCCGGCGAGTGTCGTGGTCCAGTGGTCGAGTTCGCGCGCGGCGATCTCGGTGGGTTCGCCCGGTGCGCCGAGCAGCTCGCGCATCCACAGCGCGTAGTCGGCGTACTGCAGCGGCAGCGGCTCCCAGAGCGGTGCGTGGCCTGTGGCGCGTGCGGAGTAGGCGAGCACGAGGTCGGTGGCGAGCACCTGGGTGGACCAGCCGTCGATGGCGATGTGGTGCACGACCATCACGACGACGTGGCTGCCGTCGGCGCACTCGAGCAGCGTCAGTTCCAGCGGCGGTTCGGCGGTGATGTCGAATCCGCGTGCCGTCAGCTTCCGGATGCGTTCGGAGAGATCGGTTTCCATCACCGTCTCGGTGTCGGCGACGAGCACGGGACGATCCCGCAGCGCGTCGTCGACGGACAGGATGCTCTGGTACGGACCGGCATCGGAGTCCGGGTAGATCGTCCGGAGTGTCTCGTGCCGTTCGAGGATGTCGACGACCGCCGCGCGCAGGGCGTCGAGGTCGAGATCGCCGCGCAGCCGCAGCGCGGCGCCGACGTTGTAGGCGCCGGAATCGGGGTCGAACCGGTTGACGAACCACATGCGGGTCTGCGCCGGCGACAACGGAATCCGGTCGGGGCGCGGCCCGGCCGTGGGAACCGTCGCGACGGCACCGGTGCCGCGGGCACGGTCGACGGCGGCTGCGAGGCCTTCGACGGTGGGATCGTCGAACAGCGCGCGGATCCCGATGGTGGCGTCGAACGTCTCGTTGACGCGGGCGATCAATCGGGTTGCGCCGAGCGAGTTCCCGCCGAGCTGGAAGAAGTTCGACGACGCACCGACCTGCTCGACCTCGAGCAGTTCGCCCATGATGCGGGCGACGGCGGCCTCGGTGTCGGTGCGCGGCGCGACGTAGGCGGCGGAGGCGTCGAAGTCCGGTTCCGGCAAAGCCGCCCGATCGATCTTGCCGTGCGCGGTCACGGGCAGGTCGTCGAGCAGCACGAGCACCGATGGCACCATGTGCCGGGGCACGCGGTCGGCGACGGTCGCGAGCACCGCGCTCTCGTCCGGACCCTCACCGGTAGCGACGGCGTAGGCGGGGAGATAGTCACCGTGCCGGCCGGTGCGCAGCGTGACGACGGCCTGCGTGATACCGGGATGCGCGAGCAGCGCGCTCTCGATCTCGCCGAGTTCGACACGCTGACCGTTGAGTTTGACCTGGAAGTCGGTACGGCCGAGGTATTCGAGTTCGCCGTCGCGGTTCCACCGGACGCGGTCGCCGGTGCGGTACATCCGGTCACCGGAGTTCCCGAAGGCGTTCGCGACGAAGCGGTCGGCGGTGACGGCGGGACCGGCCTGGTAGCCCCGCGCGACCTGCGAGCCCACCACGTACAGCTCACCCGGCACCCCGACGGGCACCGGACGCAGCGCGGCGTCGAGGACGAGGAAACGGGTGTTCCACACGGGCCGGCCGAGCGGCACCTGTTCGGCATCGTCGCGGCGCGCAGTGCGGTGTGCGACCTGCACCATCGCGGTGCGGTGCGCGACCTGCACCGTCGTCTCCGTCGGGCCGTAGAGGTTGTGGACCTCGGCGCCGAGCACCTCGCGGACGCGGGAGGCAGTCGTGGCCCGGAGTGCTTCACCGCCGGAGAACACTGCGCGCAGCGACGAGGCGTCGATCCCGGTGCGCTGTGCCTCGGCGACGAACAGGTCGAGCACCGACGGCACGAACTGCGCGATGGTGACGCGTTCGCGGTGGACGACGGACGCGAGGTAGGCGGGGTCGGCGTGCCCGTCGCGGTCGGCGATCACCAGCCGCGACCCGCTCTGCAGCGGCAGGAACAACTCCCACACCGACGCGTCGAAGGTGAAGGGCGTCTTGTAGAGCACGGTGTCGGCGGCGTCCGGCGCGAAAGCGGCGCGCATCCAGGCGAGCTGGTTGTGCAGGGCGCCGTGCGTCACCGCGACACCCTTGGGCCGGCCCGTCGAACCGGAGGTGAAGAGCACGTAGGCGAGGTTGCCGGGGCGGAGGGCGGGTCGTTCGTCGCCGGTCAGCGGGTCGCCGGAGTATCCGTCGACGTCGGACACGTCGAGCACGCGCAGGTCGGCGGGCAGGCTGTCGCGGGTCTCGGCGGTCGCGAGCACGAGCTGCGGGGCGGCGGTGGTGAGGACGTGGGCGGTGCGCTGGGCAGGCTGGTCGGGATCGACCGGCACGTACGCCCCACCGGCGGCGAGCACGGCGTAGATCGCGACCAGCTGGGCGTACGAGCGCGGAACAGCCACGGCGACACGCGTTTCCGCAGCGACACCCTCTGCCAGGAGTCGCCGCGCGAGCCGATGTACATCGGACGCGAACTCGGCGTAGGTCGACACCGACCCGTCGACGACGACGGCCGGCGCATCGGGCGTTCGCGCGACCTGCTGTTCGAACAGCGCGACGACGTCCCCGACGGGTACCGAATGTGCGGTGTGGTTCCAGGAGTCGAGGACCCGTTCGCGTTCGCCGGGCAGGAACACGTCGACGGCGCCGACGGTCTCGTCGGGGCGCTCGGCGACGAACTTCAGGATCTGCGTGAAACGGCGGGCGAGTTCGTCGACGGTCGCGGCGTCGAAGACGTCGGTGCGGTAGCGCAGGCTCAGTCGCAGGTGCGGTTCGAGCAGCGCCATGAGCGAGAGCGGGTAGTGCGTGGCGTCGCGGGCGTCGACGTCGGTGACGCGCATGCCGGCGATGTCGGTGGTCTCGTCGAATCCGGCGCGGTCGACGGGATACGACTCGAAGACGGTGAGCGTGTCGAAGAGGGTGCCGGCACCGATGCGGTCCTGGATGGCGCCGAGGCCGACGAACTGCTGGTCGAGCAGGGCGGTCTGCTCGCCCTGCAGGCGCACTACGAGGTCGGCGACCGTTTCGGTCTCGTCGATCCGCACCCGCACGGGCAGGGTGTTGATGAACAGGCCGAGCATGTTCTCGACGTCGGGCAGGTCGGCGGGCCGGCCGGAGACGGTTGCGCCGAAGACCGCGTCGCGGGCGCCCCAGTGCCGGGCGAGCAGCAGGCCCCAGGCGGTCTGGACGATCGTGTTGAGCGTCGCGCCGGTGCGGCGCGAGAGCCGTGCGAGAGCGTCGATATCGTCGGCGTCGAGGTCGATGTCGATCTGGACGGGCGCGTCGTCGACGGCGTCGGTGGCCCCGGGTGCGACCAGCGCGGGTTCGTCGAGGTCGGCGAACGCTTCTGCCCACGCGTCGAGGGCGCGGTCGGTGTCCTGCCGGTCGAGCCAGGCCAGGTAGTCCCGGTAGGAGGCCGGAGTGGGCAGTGCGACCTGTCCGCCGGCGGCGTAGCCGACGAGGAGTTCGCGCACGAGCAGCGGCATCGACCAGCCGTCGAGCACGATGTGGTGGTTGGTCAGGGCGAGGACGGCGCGCTGCTCGGGGAGCCGGACGAGGACGGCGCGCAGCAGCGGCGGGTGCGCGAGGTCGAAGCGGGCGAAGCGTTCGGTGTCGAGGAGCGCCTGCAGGTCGCTCTGCGGGTCGGACGATCCGGTGAGATCGACCTCGCGCCACGGCATCTCGACGTGATCCAGCACGAGCTGGACCGGGGTGCCGGTGTCGTCGTGCACGAAGGCGGTGCGCAGGGCGGCGTGCCGTGCGAGCAGCGACGCGAAGGCCGCCTGCCAGCGACCGGAATCGACGTCCCCGGCGAGATCGAGGCGGAGCTGTGCCGTGTAGACGTCGACCGCGTCGACGGACAATGCGGCATGGAAGGCCAGACCGGTCTGCAGCGGCGAGAGCGGCCAGATGTCGGCGAGTCGACCGAAACGGTTCTCCCACTGCTCGATCTGCTGCTGGTGGGTGCGCACGAGCGGCACGTCGGAAGGGGTGAGGCCACCGGCGTCGGGTCGCTGCGCGTGCGCGGCGAGGCCGACGAGTGCGTCCTTCCACCGCTCGGCGAGTGCGCCGACCGTCTCGGCGGAGATCACCCGCGGCACATAGGTGAACGACGCGGTGAGGTGCGCGCCGTCGGGGCCGTCGACGACCATCGCGTTGATGTCGACGGCGACCGACGCGGCCATCGGCGACGTGCGGCTGGGGTCGAGCTCGAGATCGAGTGGCACCCAGCCGATCTCGCGGATCTCATCGGCGATGTGGCCGGAGGTGAGGCGGCCGAGGTAGTTGAACGACACCTGCGCGGTGGGGAGGGTGGCGAGGACCGGTGCCGTCTCCTGATCGAGATAGCGCAGGATGCCGTATCCGGCACCGTTGTTCGGGACGGCGGCGAGTCGTTCCTTGACCGTCTTGATCGCGGTGGCGCTCGCGCGCCCTCCGGCGGTGGCGTCGGTGAGGTCGAGACCGTCGGCGAGGTCGAGGCGCACGGGATACGCACTGGTGAACCAGCCGACGGTGCGGGCGAGGTCGACGGTGCCGGTGGCGTCGAGGTCGCGGCCGTGCCCTTCGAGGGTGAGCAGCAGCGAGCGCTGCCCGCCCTGGGCTGCGGCGAGTGCGAGAGCGGTGAGCAATCCGTCGGCGGTGCCGCTGCCGTACAGCTCGGGCAGGCGGGTGAGCACCGCGTCGGTCACGCTCGGGTCGAGATCGACCCGGACGGTCGCGGTGGTCGCGAGGGTGTCGATCTCCGGGTCGAGCGGTGAAACTCCGGCGAGCGGTGCTGCACCACCGAGGGTTTCGGTCCAGTGGTCGAGTTCGCCCGCGTGGTCGCGGGCGGTGTCGTGCAGGGCGTGTGCCCAGCGGCGGTAGGAGGTGCCCACCTCGGGAAGCGACGGTGCCTGTCCTGCCGCGACCTGCATCCACGCCTGACCGAGATCGGGAAGCAGCACCCGCCACGACACGCCGTCGACCACGAGGTGGTGTGCGACGAGCAGCAACCGGCCCTGCTCGCCGGGTTCGGCGACGTCGAACCACACGGCGCGCAGCACGAGACCGGATTCCGGATCGAGATCGTGTGCGGCAGCGTCGCATTCGTCGTCGGCAAACGCGTCCGCTGAGGCAGTGTCGGCGACCGGGACGCGGGTGATCCACGCGTCGAGATCCGGCAGCTCGGCGTGCGTGCGCCACTGCCCGTCGCACAGCGTGGAGCGCAGGATGTCGTGCCGGGCGACGACGGCCGCGAGCGCGGCCCGCAGGTCGTCGAAGGTCAGGTCCGCGGGAGTGGAGACGAGGACGGCCTGCGCGAAGGTGGAATAGTCGCCGCGCCCCAGCATCTCGTGCACGATGGGCGTGATCGGGATGTCGCCCACGCCCCCGCCGGGCAATTCGTCGAGGACGAGTGCGGTGGGGACGGCGGTCGCGACGCGCGCGAGCGCCGCGATGGTCTTGTGTTCGAAGATCTGCCGGGCGGTGATGTGCAGTCCGGCGGCCTTGGCGCGGGCGGCGAACTGCATCGCGACGATGCTGTCGGCGCCGAGGGCGAACAGCGAGTCGTCGACGCCGATGCGTTCGACGTCGAGCAGTCCGGTGGCGACCTCGGCGAGGAGGCGTTCGGATTCGGTTTCGGGGGCGCGGAATTCGGCGGTAGCGAACTGCGGTGCCGGGAGGGCGGCGCGGTCGAGTTTGCCGGCGGGGGTCACCGGGATCTCGGTGAGTTCGACGACGGCGGCGGGGACCATGTGCGACGGGAGGACGCGGGCGACACCGTCGAGCAGCGCCTGCATGTCGAAGGCCGCGCCGGATTCCATACGTACGTACGACACCGGGACGACGGAACTGCCGCTGTCGTGCACGACGGTCGTGGCGAAGTCGACACCGTCCTGGTCGAGCAGGGCGTTGTCGATCTCGCCCAGTTCGATGCGGAAGCCGCGGATCTTCACCTGGAAGTCGGAGCGGCCCACGAAGTCGAGCTGGTGGTCGGGCGTCCACCGCACCTCGTCGCCGGTGCGGTACAGGCGCGTCCCGGGTTCGAAGGGATTGGCCACGAAACGATCCGCGGTCTGCCCGGGACGGCGATGGTAGCCGCGTGCCAGTGCCGGTCCGCCGAGATACAGCTCGCCGACGAAGCCGACGGGCACCGGCCGCAGGCGACGGTCGAGCACGACGGCGACGACACCGTCGAGGGGACGGCCGATGGTGATCGGGTCGCCGGGAGTCAGGGGGTCGCCGGCGGTGACGACGATGGTGGTCTCGGTGGGGCCGTAGCTGTTGGTGAACCGGCAGGTGGGAGCGAAGCGTTCGACGAGGTCGGGGGTGCACACGTCACCACCGACGACGACGGCCTCGAGATCCGGCAGACCCGCGGGGTCGACGGTGTTGAGCACGGTCGGCGCCGAGACGATGTGCGTGACCCGGTGCGCGCGCAGGACGTCGACGAGCTCGTCGCCGCCGAGGACGTGCGGCGGCGCCACGACCATGGCCGCTCCGGCGCTGAAGGCCTGCAGCATCTCGAAGATCGACGCGTCGAAGCTCGCCGACGAGAACCGGAGCATCCGAGAGTCGGTGCCGAGGGCGAGTTCGGGGCGGGCGTCGGCGGCGAAGGTCGCGAGCCCGAGATGGGTGACGACCACGCCCTTCGGGGTTCCGGTGGAGCCCGAGGTGTAGATCATGTACGCCGGGTTCTCCGGCACGGCCCGTGACCGCACCGCCTCGACGTCGGCATCCGAGGGGAGCGGGGCGTCCACGGCGATCCAGCGGGGTCCGGACGGCAGGTCCGCGATCCGGCTCCGTACGGTGAGTCCGAGCTGCGCACCGGAATCACCCACCATGTAGGCGATCCGGTCGGCCGGGAGCGCCGGGTCGATCGGGACGAAGGCCGCGCCGGTCTTCGCCACCGCCCATACCGCGATCAGCGCGTCGGCGCCGCGGTCCATGCTCAGCGCTACGAAGGTCTCGGGGGCAGCCCCGGCCTCGACGAGTTGTGCGGCGAGGCGGTTCGAGAGGTCGTCGAGTTCGCGGTAGGTGACCTGCCGGTCGCCGTCGATGACCGCGACGCCGTCGGGATTGCGGCGCACACCGTCGGCGAGGAAGTCGGCGAACAGCCGCACGGGCTGCGCGGGCAGTCCTCGATTCGGGACGAGGCTCTCGTATTCGTCGTCGTGCAGGACGGGCAGCGTGCCGATGGTGCGGTCGGAGTCGGCGAACTCGCCGAGGTACTCGACGAATCGTGTGTGGTGCGAGCGCAGTTCGTCGACCGTGTACAGGTGGGGGTTGGCCTCGAGGTCGATGTGGGCGGGCTGCCCCGGCGCGCTCGGGTAGATGTTGAGCGAGAGGTCGTCGACCGGGCCGGTGCTCAGCACGTGCCGGCGGCCGACCGAATCGCCGTAGCGGATCTCGTGGTCGAACATCATGACGTTGACCGCGGGCCCGAAGAATCCGCGGTCGGCGCTGCCGTATCCGGTGTCGCGGCGCATGTCCTCGTGCCGGTACCGCTGGTGGCGCAGTGCCCCGGTGAATTCGAGCTGCATCCGGTCGATCAGATCGTCGCGGCTGCCGTCCGGTTCGACGCCGACGCGGATCGGGACGACGTTGGAGACCATGCCGCCGGAGCGACGCAGGCGGACGGTGGTGCGCGCCGAGACCGGGAGGCTGAGCACCACGTCGGTCTCACCGGTGACGCGGGCGAGGAAGGCCGCGAAGGCGGCGGCGACCACGGTCGCGAAGGTCGTGGTCTTCTCGCGCTCGGCGATCATCCGGTCGACCGCGGCCTCGACACGCTCGGGCAGGGGCGCGCTGAACCGGACGGGGTGCGGGCCGACGGGCGCGGCGCGACCGGCGAGGCTGATGGGGTGCGGCAGGTCGCGGATGCGGTCGGCCCAGTAGTCGCGGTCGCTGACGAACCGGGCCGAGTCGCGGTAGCGCTGTTCGTCTTCGACGATCTCCGGCAGCGGGCTCACGTCGAAGCGGGCGGGCTCGCGGTGCTGCACCGCGGCGCTGTAGCGCTCGGCGGTGCGGGTGTCGAAGGTCGTCGCCCCGTAACCGTCGAGGGCGATGTGGTGGATCCGGGTGTAGACGAAATGGCGGTCGTCGGCGATGCGCAGGACCGCGCACACGATCAACCGGTCCTCGAGCATGTCGAGTGGCGTGCGGTACTCGGCTCGCATCCAGGCGATGGCTGCCGCCTCGGGATCGCCCTCGCCGCGCAGGTCGAGGATGGTGGCGCGGTCCTCGAGGGTGTGGTCGATGACCTGACGGGGATGGCCGTCGACCTCGAAGATGCGGAGCATGCCGGTGCCCAGTTCGCGGGCGGTGGCGGCGCCGGCGTCGGCGAAGATCTCGGGATCGAAGTCGCCCCGGACGTCGACATACTGGGCGATGGTCAGTGGAATGTCACCGAGCAGATGCTGGGCGAACCAGATCCCGCGCTGGGCCGACGAGAGCGGGAAACCGTCGCCGGACTCCCCGGCCTGCGACGATGCAGGCACATACTGCTGTTCCACTTATCTCCCCGGGCGCGCACGATCCGCACGGGTGTGCGCATCACAGAAACGGCGCAGTCTCCCCGACACGACGCCTAATTCCCACCACCGTATCGTGCCTGAATCGCCGTTCGTTTCTCAGGCCGAATGTTGATTCGCGACAGATCGTGCCCGTAGTGCTCGAGCAGTCGCGGGTCCATCACCCGCCGCCACAGGGGCGGGAACAGCGCCAGGATGATCAATACCGCGTAGCCGGCGGGCAGCTGGGGCGCCTGCGGCATCGACCGCAGGGTCTGGTAGCGGCGTAGTGGGTTGGCGTGGTGGTCGCTGTGCCGCTGCAGGTTGTAGAGGAACAGGTTGGAACACACGTGGTTGCTGTTCCAGCTGTGCTGGGGTTGCACCCGTTCGTAGCCGCCGTCCGGTCGCTTCTCGCGCAGCAGACCGTAGTGCTCGAGATAGTTGGCGCCCTCGAGGAACATGATCGCCATGACGGCCTGGACGACGAGCCATGGGGCGATCGACCAGCCGAACACCGCGATGAGCACGGCGTAGAGAACGACGCTCAACGCCCATGCGTTGAGGATGTCGTTGTGCCGCATGTTCCAGAACGACGTACCGCGACGCTCGAGGCGGCCCTTCTCGTATCGGATCGCGGAACGGAGGCTGCCGAACACGGAGCGCGGCAGGAACCGCCAGTAGCTCTCTCCCATGCGGGCGGTCGCGGGATCCTCCGGGGTCGCGACGCGCGCGTGGTGTCCACGATTGTGTTCGACGTAGAAATGGCCGTAGAACGACTGGGCGAGGGCGATCTTCGCGAGGCGCCGCTCGATGGTGGTGCGCTTGTGCCCGAGTTCGTGCGCCGCGTTGATGCCGACACCGCCGACGATGCCGAGTGTGGCGGCCATCGCGAATCGTTCGGCGCCGCCCATGGGCTGCGACACCCACATCCAGCATCCGAATGTCAGGCCCGCATATTGCAGTGGGAGATAGAGATAGGTGCAGTAGCGGTAGTACCGGTCGTTCTCGAGCGTCCGCATCATGTCCTCGGGCGGATTGCTCGTGTCGAGCCTCGCGAACGCGTCGACCAGCGGGCAGACGATGGCGATGACCAGTGCACCCGCAGCCCAGAAGACGCCGAGGTGCAGATGTTCGACGAGGAAGTAGGCGATGAACGGGCTCAGGGGGACGACGAGTCCGTACAGCCAGAGGCGCTTCTTGGGGTCGGTCCATCGATCGTGTGTCGCACTGCGAGGAGTAGCCGAATCCACAAACACCCATTCCCCCACGAAGGAAAAACCGTCCGGTACGAATCCCCCCGCACCGGAGAAAACAAACTGTTACCCCACGACTCGGATATACCTTACAAGCCGTACTTACCGACAGGTAGGTCCATACGCCCCTGTTGTGGTGGAGAGCACACGACGACGGCGCCGCACCGGAAGTGCGACGCCGTCGAACGCGGAATTCCCGAAAGGGTGCGACCTAGATGATGCGCACGCCCTGAGCCTGCGGGCCCTTCTGCCCCTGACCGATCTCGAACTCGACTCGTGCCCCCTCGTCCAAGGTCTTGAAGCCCGACCCCTGGATCTCGGAGTAATGGACGAAAACGTCTGCTCCCCCACCATCCTGCTCGATGAAGCCGAAGCCCTTTTCCGCGTTGAACCACTTGACGGTGCCCTGCGCCATACCACTTGCTCCTTGCATTCCCGCACGTCACCCCGACGTGCGGCCTAGATGGACCTCGATCATCGCATTGATCCGGACATTCGTCGCGTCTTGTTTCCCGAGTCGTTACCACGACCTACAAAACGCGGATGAAATCGTGTTGCAGCACGGTGGCACCATGTAACCCGTGACTACCGAGGAGCAAGGCCAACTTCACCATCACATCAGCCGTCGGCTCGAGCAGTCGTCGAAGCTCCAGAACGTGCTCTACGAGATCCGCGGGCCGGTGCACGCCCACGCCGCGCGGCTCGAGGCCGAGGGGCATCGCATCCTCAAGCTCAACATCGGCAACCCCGCACCGTTCGGGTTCGAGGCGCCCGACACGATCGTGCAGGATATGATCGCGGCGCTGCCCCACGCGCAGGGCTACTCGGAGTCCAAGGGCATCGCCTCCGCCCGTCGCGCGATCGTCACGCGCTACGAGCTCGTGCCGCGCTTCCCGAAGTTCGACATCAACGACGTCTACCTGGGCAACGGCGTCTCCGAGCTCATCACCATCACGATGCAGGCCCTGCTCGACGACGGCGACGAGGTGCTCATCCCGGCACCCGACTACCCGTTGTGGACGGCGATGACCTCGCTCGCCGGTGGCACCCCCGTGCACTATCTGTGCGACGAGACCAACGACTGGAACCCGGACCTCGACGACATCGAGTCCCGGATCACCGAGCGCACCAAGGCGATCGTGGTGATCAACCCGAACAACCCGACGGGCGCCGTGTACTCGCACGAGGTACTCGAGGGGATCGTGCGCCTCGCCCGCAAGCACCAGTTGCTGCTGCTCGCCGACGAGATCTACGACAAGATCCTGTACGACGATTCGAAGCACGTCTCCCTCGCCTCGCTGGCCCCCGACCTGCTCTGCCTGACCTACAACGGGCTGTCGAAGGCGTACCGGGTCGCCGGCTACCGGTCGGGCTGGATGGTCATCACCGGCCCGAAGGAGCACGCGGCGGGCTTCCTGGAGGGCATCGATCTGCTCGCCTCGACGCGCCTGTGCCCCAACGTGCCGGCCCAGCACGCCATCCAGGTGGCGCTCGGTGGCTATCAGAGCATCGAGGATCTCGTCCTGCCCGGCGGGCGCCTGCTCGAGCAGCGCGACGTCGCCTGGGAACGACTCAACGCCATCCCGGGCGTGAGCTGCGTGAAGCCGCGTGGCGCGCTCTACGCCTTCCCGCGTCTGGATCCGGAGGTCTACGACATCCACGACGACGAGAAGCTCGTGCAGGATCTGCTGCTGCAGGAGCGCATCCTCGTCACCCAGGGCACGGGCTTCAACTGGCCGAACCACGACCATCTGCGCATCGTCACGCTGCCGTGGGCACGCGATCTGGCGGTGGCGATCGAGCGGATCGGCAACTTCCTGTCCTCCTACAAGCAGTAGGGGACGGCCCCAACTTCGGGGAAGGTCATTGTTACCAAACGGTTACCTTGCGGCTTTCGGGACCAAAGTCCCTGCTTGGTGGCACGTACTACCTACCCGAACGGACAGTTTGTCGGCTTCGTGACCATCGACACACGCCAACCCCTCCCCAAGTCGGGGTCGGAACCAGTAATTTGTCTTACGGCACTAAGCACTACGCAATGTGCCGGGCTCCCTGATCGATCGCCATCCCCCCTGTGCGAGATCAGGTGACGGTGGCGGGGACACCCCCCCTGCTCCCCGCCACCACCAGCCCAAATCCTCTCGCTTCTTGGCTAGCCTGTCCGGGTGAATCACGGACACGGTCATTTCAGCCATGGACACGGTCACGGGCAGGCCGAAAGTCCCATCCCCCTCGGGCCGATCGCCGCAAAGATCGTCGTCGGCCTACTGGCCGTGATCGGTCTCCTGGTGCTCTTCGGCACCGCACTGCTGTGGCCGAGCAGCCGTTCCGTGGACATCCCCGCCCCCTTCCAGACCAGTGGTGGCGGCGCGGTCGTCACCGAGGCCGGGACGGTCGTCGAGCAGAACACCGGACCGTGCGGCAGCCCGTCCTTCGGGCGCGTCTTCACCGGTGAGCCGTCCCCTCCCTCGACCAACACCTTCGACTGCGAACGCAGCATCGTCGCCATCGAATCCGGTCCCGATGACGGCGCCCGGACCCTCCTCGAGGTGATCCCCGGCCCGGGTCAGCCCCAACTGCAGGCCGGCGACGAGATCCGTCTCGTCCGCCAGACCGATCCGGCGGGTGCCACCCAGTACTCCTTCTACGACTACGCCCGCGGCTTCCCGCTCGCTCTGGTGGTCGCGGCGTTCGCCGTCGTGGTGGTCGCGATCGCCCGCTGGCGCGGCCTGCGGGCCCTGATCGGCCTGGGCGTCGCGTTCGGCGTGCTGGTGGTGTTCATGCTCCCGGCGCTCCTGGACGGCAAACCCGCCGTGCCGGTCGCGCTCGTGGGCGGTGCGCTCATCCTCTACGCGGTGCTGTATCTGGCACACGGCGTGAATCTGAGGACCAGTTCGGCGTTGCTCGGCACACTCGCGTCGATGGTCGTCGCGGCCCTGCTGTCCTACCTCACGATCCGGATGACGCACCTGACCGGGCTGTCGGAGGAACAGAACACCGACGTGCAGCTGTACATCGGGCACGTGTCGATCTCCGGCCTGCTGTTGGCCGGATTCATCATCGGCTCGCTCGGTGTGCTCAACGACGTCACCATCACGCAGGCGTCGTCGGCGTTCGAACTCGCCGGACTCGATCCCGAGTCGTCGCGTCGGGAGATCTTCTCGGCGGCGATGCGTGTGGGCCGCGACCACATCGCCAGCACCGTCTACACGCTCGTCCTTGCCTACGCGGGCGGTGCGTTGCCTCTTCTGCTGCTGTTCTCGGTGGCCGGACGGTCGATCACCGATGTGATCACCAGTGACGCCGTGGCGATCGAGCTGGTCCGCGCATGCGTCGGCGGTATCGCTCTGACGTTGTCGGTGCCGCTCACCACGGCGATCGCGGCCGTGCTCGCGCGTACCGACGCACCCGGACAGCAGACGGGTGGCCGGCACGCACGACGCGCGTGACCGGGTGACGTCAGGGAAGGCGGATCTGCGGCAGCGGCGGCAGCTCGATCGTCGGCAGCGGCGGCAGCGTCGGGACCGGCACTCCCAGCCCCGGGATGGTCGGAACCGGAGCGGGCGGAGGTTCGGGGGCCGGCGGAACCGGGCGCGGCGAATAGGTCGTCGGAGCCGGCTCCGGCTCGACCGTGGTGGTCGTGGTGACCTGGGTGGGCGCCACCGCCGGCGCGGGGTTCTGCCGCGGCGCGTTCGTAGTGGTCGGGGTGTACGACTGGGTGGGGCTCGTCTCGTCGGTCGACGAACTCGTGAAGCCGGTGCTCAGCGCCACCCCGATGACCGCGACGACCGCGAGGGCCGTGCCCGCGATCCCGGCGCCGGAGATCTGCTTGCCGCTGACCGACGGGCCGCGACCGGCCAGCGACGACCACCACGGCTTCTTGGCATCGGCGGACTCCGGAGCGGATGCGGCAGTTGGGGGCGTCTGTGCGGGGACCGCAGCGGCGACGACCGGGATCTGCTCGGTCTCGGCGCTGGTCGACGACGGCCGGCCCGGCACGATGCGGGTGAGGGTGCTCACGGGCTGCGAGTTCGCAGGCTTCGCAGCGGCCATCGCTCCGCCCTTGGCGAGGACGAGTTCGGGCTCGTGCGGCACCACCAGCGGCAGGCCGAGCCACGAGCGCAGCACCTCCTGCACGAGCGGGATGTGCGCACCGCCGCCGAGCAGGACCACGGCCTCGGGGTTGCGACCGGCACGGGAGATCACCTGGTGAACGAACTGCGCCGACGACTCGACACACTGCGCGATGAGCGGATCGAAGGTCTCGCGCGACATGAGCACGACCCCCGCCGCACCCGGCACGGCCACGGTCTCGCTCTGCGAGAGCTTCTCCTTGGCCTCTCGGCACTGGGCCGACAATTCGTCGTCGGTGGCGGGGTCGTCGGGGCGCCACACACCGTTGGTATCGAGCTGGTGGTCGCGGATCACGTTGTCGAAGACGCGGCCGCCGATGCTGTCGGTGCGTTCGGCGAGCACCTCGCGGGAGACGAGGTCGACGACGGTGACGGTGAGCCCGGCGTCGCCGAGGTCGTAGAAGACGGCGGTGTTGCTGCCGAGCTCGCCGGTGGCCTGCAGATAGGTGACGGCTGCCTCGGGTTCGGAGACGAGCACGTAACGGTCGACGTGTTCGGTGGCCAACTCGGCCCGGAGTCGCTCGGCCTGGGTGTGGTCGCGGTAGACCAGCCCCACCCGCTCGATCGGATCGCCCGCGACACCGGTCTGGAAGAGCACCCCGAGGGTGCCGGCCGCCAGCCGTGCCGGATCGTCCTTACCGGTCTCGACCACCTGGAACTGGAATCCTGCGGTCGGGGTCGTTCGATCCACCGGCCGCACCACCCGAACGGCGCTCTCCCCCACGGTCACACCGAGAATAGAACTCATCAGCCGCCTTCGACGTTGGTTGCGCCAGCCGTGTAGCTTCCCCCGGCGCCCGAAAACACCGACGATGGTACAGAACGTTACCGACGGGTCACGAGGGCCGTTCGGATGACGTACACCGGGACCGGGCACCCCGGAGATGTCTCCTGAGCGCCTGGGTGGCGTCTCCCATAGGATCGCCGAATGCGGATTCTCTATGTGTGTACCGGAAACATCTGCCGATCACCCACCGCAGAGAGGTTGACCACCGCATACGCGGCCGAGGCCGGTCGCGACGACCTCTCGGCGCACAGCGCCGGCACCCGGGCGATGGTCGGCTACGGCATGGAACCCACCGCGGCACTCGTGTTGCAGCAGCTCGGAGGTGATCCGGACGGATTCGCTGCGCGTCGGATCACCCCGCAGATCGCGGAGGACTCCGACATGATCATCACGATGAGCGAGCGGCACCGCGCCAAGGTGATCCAGCTCGCACCGCGCAGGATGCGCGTGACGTTCACGCTGCGCGAGGCCGCCCGGCTGCAGAACGCCACCGGTGCGCGGACCATCGCAGAACTGACGACGGCCCGGGCGCAGATGTCTGCACCCGGGCCGGAGGACATCGTCGACCCGATCGGCCGTGACGAGGAGACGTTCGTCACGGTCGGATCCGAGATCGCCGACCTGTTGCTACCTCTCCTCGCCGCTCTCCGAGCCTGAGTCGTTCACCGGGCGCCGCGGTGCGTGCACCACGGGTCGCGACAGCGGCTCGGCTGCGGAGTACGCCTGCGGTGCCTGGTAGGGCTCGCTGCCGTACCGCTCCGATGCCGGCTGCGGCGCCGGCGGGAACTGCTCCGCAGCGCGGTAGTGGTAGGCGTCGTTGCCCGGCGCCGGGTAGGCCTGCGTGGCCGGCGGCTCGACGTGACGGTGACCGTTCCGCGGCCGGGCCGGTCCCTCGACGGGTGCCTGCGCCTGCGGCGCCGGCTGGGCGGCCGGTGCAGTCGTGGCCGGTGCAGTCGGGGTCGGTGCACCGACACGCTGCGTCGCCGGCGTGCTCGTCCGGGCGGCTGCCGGGGCGGCACCGTCCTTGTCGGAGCTGTAGTAGTACCGGTACTCGTAGGCACTGCCGCGACCCTTGGTGGGGGTCATGGACAGGATCGTGCCCAGCACGGGCGCGTTGACCGAACGCAGGTTGCCGATGGCCCGCGCGAACTGCTCGCGGGTGGTCTTGCCGTAACGCGCGATGAGCAGCGCACCGTCGGCGATGTTCGTGAGGATCGCCGCGTCGGTGACGGGCAGCAGCGGCGGCGCGTCGATGATGACGTAGTCGAAGCGCGACCGCAGGTCCTCGACGACCTCCCGCGCATGCGCGGAACCGAGCAGCTCGGACGGGTTGGGCGGCAGACCGCCGGCGGCGAGCACCCACATGCCGTCGAAGCGGGTCGGCTGGAGCACGTCCTCGAGCGAGGCCGTGTGCGCAAGCACATTCGACAGGCCGGCGTCGCCGAGCGTGCCGAGGTACTTGGTCACGCGGGGGCGGCGCAGGTCGGCTTCGACGAGCACCACGGAGTGGCCGGCCTCGGCGAGCACGAGCGCCAGGTTGAGGGCCGTGGTGGTCTTGCCCTCGCTGGGCAGCGAGCTGGTGACGACGATCGCGCGCGGCGGGTTGTCGACCTCGAGGAACTGCAGGTTGGTCCGCATCTCGCGGTAGGCCTCGGCGTCGCCGCTGTTGGCTTCCGCGAAGACGATCGCCGGCTCTTCGTGACGGGCCTTGTCGAGCGGGATCACACCCACCACACCGGTGCCGGCGAGATCCTCGACGGCGTTGCGGTCCTTGATGGTGTTGTCGAGGCGGTCGCGCAGCACCGCGAGGGCGATACCGAGCAGCAGACCGACGGCCAGACCCAGCGCGACGTTCCGCGTGGTCTTCGGCGTCACCGGCGACGACGGAGTGGCCGCGTACTGCTCGACCACCACGCGGGCCGTGGGCGGGCCGCCGTCCTCCGGGGTCTCCAGTTCGCGTGCCATGACGACGAACTCGTCCGACAGCGCGTTCGCGAGGTCGCGGGCACGCTCGGGCGACTCGTCGGTGACGGCAGTGTCGATGAGCACCGTGTCGGGGGTCGACGAGGCGGTCACCTTGCCGGCGAGATCGACGGCCGACATCTCGCCGAGACCGAGCTTGTCGAGGGTGCGCTGCGCGAGGGTGGTGCCCTCGAGCAGTTCGGTGTAGGAGGTGACTCGCTGCTGGGAGAACAGGTTGCCCTGGTAGATCTCCTGCACCGACGCGCCCGACGCGGTCGACACGAACAGGCGTGTCTTGGCTTCGTACTGGGGCGTGGTCAGCAGGGAGGCGCCGAGAGCGGCAAGAACCGCCACCACCGTCGTGACGGCGACGATCTTCCACCTCGCCTGCAGAATTCGCAGGTAATCATGTACTTCCATCAGGGCGTCTCCCTCGTTGCGGTAACACTGCGTGCGCACCCGGTGGGCGCGGTGTGGGGGTCGTCGTGGCGCTCGAGCACGCTGTCGAGCACCGGGCCGATCGCACGCACCGCGTCCGGATCGGCCAGTTCCGAGTGCGTGAACGGCACCGGATGTTCGACGACGAGACCGCGCACATATCGCTGCCAAGTGGCGGCGAGATCTGGGTGCCGGTCGAGATCGGGGGCGGCGACCACCAGGTCGATGTCGCCGTCGTATTCGCCGAGGGTGTGCCGGCGCACCGCGTCTTCGACGGCCTGCGCGGCGGCGTCGGTGCGGCGCCGGACCTCGGCGACGAGTTCTTCGGGCAGCCCGGCGATGTCGGGTACGTTCTCTGCCGTCGGGTGGGGCTCGGCAGGCACAGTCTCGGGCGTGAGCGTGTCGAGCAGCACTACCGCACCGACCTGCTCTCCGTGCTCGCGGAGTTGCACGGCCATCTCGTGTGCGATGGTGCCGCCCACCGACCAGCCCAGCAGGTGGTAGGGACCATCGGCCCTAACCTTACGGATTTCGGCCACATACCGCGCGGCGAGTTCGCCGATGCTGTCCGGAATGTCGTCGAAGCCCGTTGCCTGGAGACCGTAGAGGGTGCGGCCGTCGAGATGCTGCGCGAAACCGGCGTACATCCACGCGAGTCCGCTGATGGGATGCACGCAGAACAGCGGCGGCTTCTCGTCACCGCGACCGGCGATCTCGACGATGCTGCCGAGCGGGTCGCCTTCGTCGTCGCTGCGGCCGTGTTCGATGCGGTCGGCGAGCGAGCCGAGATCCGGGCTGGTGAACAGCCATTCGACGGGGACGTCGGCACCGAGCGCGTCGCGTAGTTCACCGGCGACGGTGACGGCTGCGATGGAACTGCCACCGAGGTCGAAGAATCCACGGTCGGCGGAGATCTCGTCGATCGGCAGGTCGAGGTGGCGGGCGAACACCGCGGCGACGGTCTGCGCGATGCGTCCTTGCGGCGCCACATACGGTTCGTCGACCGCGGCGTCGGGGGCGGGCAGCGCCGCGCGGTCGACCTTGCCGGAGGCCATCAGTGGCAGCGCGTCGACGACGGTGATGCTCACCGGACGCAGGTGACGCGGCAGGTCGGCGACGAGCGCGCGACGCAGCGCTGCCGCCTCGGGCGCGGCGCCGGTCTCGGGCTGGATGTAGGAGACGAGCACGGTGTCGCCGTCACGTCCGGGATGCGGAACGGTCACGGCCGCCGCGACTCCCGAACCATTCAGCAGAGCGGCGTCGACCTCGGCGGGTTCGATTCGGATGCCGTGGATCTTCACCTGGTCGTCGATGCGGGACACGTAGTCCAGTACCCCGTTCGGCAGGATCCGAACCAGGTCGCCCGTGCGGTACAGCCGCGACCCGCCGTCGTCGAACGGATTCGCGACGAATCGGGTTGCGGTGAGGCCGGATTCGTATCGGTAACCGCGGGCGGTGCTGTCGCCGGTCACGTAGAGCTCGCCGACGGTGCCGCGCGGCACGGGATGCAGGCGCGAATCGAGCACGTAGGCGGTCGCTCCCGCGACAGGCGTGCCGATGCTCGGCTTCCCGCCACCGGTCAGCGGCTCGGAATACGAGACGGCGACGGTGAATTCGGTGGGTCCGTAGCCGTTGACGATCCGGTGCCGCGACCAGCGGCCCACCAGCGCACCCGGCAGGGTCTCACCCGCGGCGACGATCGTCGTCGGCTCGAGTGCCTCGGGGTCGAGGGTGCCGAGCACGGTGGGCGTGAGGTTGAGATGCGTGACGCGCTCGTCGACGATCAGCTCCTGCAGGGGTTCCCCGGCGAAGGTGTGGTCGGGGGCGATCACGAGGGCGCCGCCGTGCGCGTGGGCGGAGAGCAGTTCGAAGACCGCGGCGTCGAAGGTGTGCGAGGCGACCTGCAGCACGCGCGATTCCGGCCCGAGGTCGAGCAGGGCGGTCTGCACGTCGAGCAGCGCCGCGAGCCCACGGTGGGTGACGTCGACGCCCTTCGGTGTGCCCGTGGTGCCGGACGTGTAGATCGTGTAGGCGAGGTCGCCGGATGTCACTGCGGGACGCGGGGGTTCGACGGCGTCGAAGTCGATGCTGCGATCGGCGGTGAGGTCGAGCCACGTCACGTGGCCGAGTTCGCGGTAGCCGACGGTCAGGCCGATGCGAGCACCGGAGTCGGCGAGGATCGCGACACTGCGCGCGTCGGACTGGGTGAGGTCGACGGACACCCACGCCGCACCGAGTTTAGTGATCGCCCAGACGGCGAGCGGCCAGTACTCGCTGCGCGGCACCGCGATCGCGACGAGGTCTCCGCGTCGTACGCCGTGGGAGGCGAGCACGGAGGTGATCTCGTCGGCTCGGGCGTCGAGTCCGCCGTACGTCCACGCGACGGTGCCGGAGCGCACCGCGATACGTCCGCGATGCTGCTCGACGGCGGTCGCGAAGATCTCGGGCAGGGTGCGCGGTGCGACGGCGGGAGCCGACAGCGGTGCGGGCACCGGCACGGCGAGATCGCCGACGGCGCGGTCGGGTTCGGCGAGGGCGGCGGCGAGCATCGCGACGAGGTCGGTGAGCATCGCGTCGCCGGTGGTGTCGTCGAACAGATCCGTCGCGTAGACCAGGCGCAGGTCGAGTCCGGCCTCGTGCTCGACGAGTTCGACGACCACGTCGAACTGCGCGGCCGGTTCCCCGGCGTCGGTCTCGGCGATCTGCACATCCGGCAGTTGCGGCAGCACCTCGCCGGCCTCGACGCGGTGCGTGAGCAGCACCTGGAAGAGCGGGCTGTACGACGGGTCGCGGCGCGGCGCGAGACGGGCGACGACCTCGTCGAACGGCACATCGGCATGCGCGAGCGCACCGAGGTCGGTCGCCCGCACGTCGCGCAGCAGGTCGGTGAACGGCCGCGACGGGTCGACCGCGGTACGCAGCACGACGGTGCCGACGAACATCCCCACGAGCCGGTCGAGACGGGCATCCGTGCGACCCGCGATCGCCGTGCCCACGGCGATGTCGGTGCGTCCGCTGCGACGCGCGAGCATCGCGGCGAGCACCGCGTGGACGAGCATGAACACGGTGACGTCGTGGCTGCGCGCGACATCCCGGAGGCGTCGGTGGGTCTCGGCGTCGAGGGTCGAGACGATCTGCGCGCCACGGTGGGTCGGCTGCGCGGGACGCGGCCGGTCGGCGGGCAGCGGAAGCGGGCTGTCGGGCAGGCCGGCGAGTGTGGTTGCCCAGTAGTCGAGTTGGCGGGCCGCGAGCGAGCTCGGGTCGGTGGCGTCGCCGAGCAGTTCGTGCTGCCAGCGCGCGTAGTCGCCGTAGGTGACGGGCAGCGACTCGAAGACCGGTGCTTCTCCCCCGCGACGCGCGGCGTAGGCGACGGCGAGATCGGTGAGCAGCGGACCTACGGATGCGCCGTCGAACGCGATGTGGTGCACGGCGGCGGCGAGTACCCAGCGGCCGGGTTCGACGTGGAACAACCGGATCCGCATCGGGGCCTGCGTCGTGATGTCGAAGGGCGTGGTGATCGTGGCGGTCACGGCCGCGGCGACGTCCTCCGGCGCGGAGTGTTCGAGCACCGGCGGGTCGACGGGTACCTGCACGTCGTCGGTGAAGGCGGTGCGCAGCACGCGGTGACGGTCGACGACGTCGCTCACCGCGGTGGCGAGGGCGTCGACGTCGAGGTCGCCGCTCAGCGTCAGCACGACCGGCACGAGATAGCCGGCGGTGCCGGTCTCGGCCCGCGCGACGATGCCGAGGCGGCGCTGCGCGGGTGCGATCGGTGCCGGGGTGTCGTCGTCGTAGTGCCGCAGCGCGACGCGCTGGTCGTCGCCGGATTCGATGCGGGCAGCGAGCACGGCGAGCGTGGGGGCGGCGAGCACCTCGCGCACCGGCACGTCGGTGCCGAATGCCTCGCTCAGGCGCGCGGCGAAGACGACGGCCGACAGCGAGTCACCGCCGGCGGTGAAGAACCCGCGGTGCGCGGCAGGGCGAGCACCGAGTACGTCCTCGGCGACGGTGACGACGAGATCCTCGGCGTCGGTGAGCGGCCGGTCGAGGGCCGCGTCGTCGTCGAGTGCGGCGGCGTCGTGCAGTTCGAGCGCGGCGACGTCGAGCTTGCCGTTGGGTGTGAGGGGCAGTTGGTCGAGTGTGTGCACGCGGGTCGGCATGCGGTGCGGCGGCACGACGAGCGCGAGTCGCGCGGTGATGTCGTCGGCCGACAGGTCCGGTCCGGCCGCGAACGCGACGAGCGTGCCGCTCAGCGCGACCACCGCGGCCTGCCGGATGCCGGGCTGGGCGAGCAGCGTCGCCTCGAGTTCGCCGGGTTCGATGCGCACGCCGCGCACCTTGAGCTGGCGGTCGGTGCGGCCGAGATAGCCGAGGGTGTCGTCGACGCGGCGGTGGACGCGGTCGCCCGTGCGGTACATGCGGGCACCGCCCGGAGCGGCGACGAAGCGTTCGGCGGTGCGAGCCGGGTCGTCGAGATAGCCGGCGGCGAGGCCCTCACCCGCGAGATACAGCTCGCCGACGGCTCCGGCCGGCACGGGACGCAGGCGCGCGTCGAGCACGTGGGCGACGGTGCCGGGCACGGGCCTGCCGATGCTCGGGCGGGTGCCGGGTTCGATGTCGACGAGGGTCGCGACGATCGTGGCCTCGGTCGGTCCGTAGGCGTCGAGCATCACGCGGCCGTCGGCCCAGCGCGCGGCGAGCGACGGCGACAGCGATTCGCCACCGGAGGCGACGACCTTCAGGTCGGGCAGTCCCTCGGGGTCGAGGGTGCCGAGCACCGTGGGGGTCGACAGGTAGTGGGTGATGCGCTGCCCGGCGAGGTAGCGGTGCAGGTCCTGCCCGGCGTAGACGTCCGGGGGTGCGACGACGAGCGTCGCGCCGGTGGTGTGGGCGAGCAGCAGTTCGAGCAGCGCGGCGTCGAACTCGGGTGAATAACCGTGCAGCACGCGGTCTCCGGGCTCGACCCGGTAGCGCTCGGCCACTTCTGCGGCGAGCGGGGCGAGTCCGCGGTGCGTCACGGCGACCCGCTTCGGGGTGCCGGTGGACCCGGAGGTGGACACGACGTAGGCGGTGCCGGGCAGGCACGTCTCCCCCGCCTGCCGCGAATGCGTGAAGGCCGCACCGGTCTTGGTGATGGCCCACAGGGTGCGGATGTAGTCGACACTGCGCGGTGCGTCGATGCGCACGATCCGGCCGTCCCGCGCGCCGTCGGCCCGCAGTTCGTCGGCGAGGGCGTCGGACTGCTCGTCGAGTTCGCGGTAGGTGAGCGATTCGTCGTCGCCGCGCAGGGCCTCACGGTCGGGATGGGCAGCGGCGGTGGCGCGCAGCATCTCGGCAAGTGTGCGTGCCGGGGCCGGTTCGCCGCCGTCGAGGGCGGGAGCCGGGGCGTCGACGGCCACTTCACCGATGGTCCGGTCGGGTGCGCTCGCCAGACTGCCGAGGAGCGCGACGAACCGGGTGACGAGCAGTTCGGCGGTGCGGCCGGCAAAGCGGGAGGCGTCGAACACGAGCGTGCCGGTGTAGCCGTCGGGACGCGGGGCGAGCGTGAACTGCAGGTCGAACTTCGGTGTGTCGTCGAGGACTTCGCGCGCCTCGACGGTGAGCTCTCCCAGGCTGATCGGGTCGATGCCGAAGTCCTGCAACGCCAGCGCGACCTGTGGTGCGCCGCTCTGCCGTTCCGACAGCAGTTGCTCGTAGGGCACCGCAACGTGATCGAAGGCGGCGACGTCGAAATCGCGGACCTGGCCGAGCAGTCCGGCGAACGACATGTCCGGAGCCACGCGGGCACGCAGCACGAGGGTGTCGAGGAACGGGCCGACGAGGTCCTCGAGCTGAGCCCAGCGGCGTCCGCCCACCACAGCGGCGACGGCGATGTCGTCGCTGCCGCCGAGTCGCGCGAGCAGCACCGACAGCGCGGCGTGGAGCACCATGAACTCGGTGGCGCCGTGGGCGCGGGCGAGGTCGGCGAGCGCGTCGCGTACATCGGCGGGCACGGTGAAGTCGACGCTGCGCGCACCGGTGTCGGTTCCGGTGGCGTCGGCGGGCAGTTCGGTGACGGTGAGTCCGTCGAGGGCGCGTCGCCAGTGCTCGAGGTCGCGTTCGGGGATGCCGCGTTCGGATTCCCACAGGGCGTAGTCGGCGTACTGCAGCGGCAGCGGTTCCCACTGCGGGGCCGCACCGTTCACGCGGGCGAGGTAGGCGATGGTGAGGTCGCGCAGCAGCGGCCGCAGCGACGTGCCGTCGGCGATCGAATGGTCGACGTCGAGATACAGCACGTGCTGGTCGGGGCCGGTGCGTTCGAGTCGCACGCGCCACCGGTCGCTGCGCGGCGCTTCGTGGACCTGCTGGTACATGCCGTCGCCGTCGACGATGTAGTCGGTGCGCAGGATCTCGTGGCGCAGCGCAACGTCACCGAGCGCGGCCTGCAGGGCACCGAGGTCGAGCGGTCCGCTCAGGTTGACCTCGCTGCGCAGCCGGTAGGCATCGGGGGCAAGCGAACTCAATCCCCACAGGCGACGCTGGGCGCGGCTGAGCGGGATCCGTTCCGGGCGCGGCGACACGGCAACGGGTCCGGCGTCGGTGTCGAAACCACCGGCGTCGAGGGCGGCGGCGAGCGCGTCGACGGTGGGGTTCGCGAAGACGGTGCGCAGCGGCACGTCGGTGCCGGTCTCGTCGCGCAGGCGGCCGACGAGGACGGTCGCGAGCAGCGAGTTGCCGCCGGCCGCGAAGAAGTCGTCGGTGCGTCCCACCGCGGTGCCGTCGCCGAGGACGTCGCCGATGATGCGGGCGACGAGCGCTTCGGTCTCGGTGCGCGGTTCGCTGCCTTCGCCGGCGGCAGGTTCGGGCAGGGCGGCGGCGTCGACCTTGCCGTGGGAGGTGAGCGGGATCGCGGCCAGCGGCACGATCGCGGTGGGCACGAGATGCGCGGGCAGGACGGTGCGCAGCTGGGCTCGCAGGTCTGCGTCGTCCAGGTTATCGCCGTCGAGGTTCTCGTCGGTCACGTAGGAGACGAGGCGGCCGCCGCGCACGAGGGTCACGGCCCGGTCGACGCCGTCGAGAGCGGTGAGAGCGGTGTCGATCTCGCCGGGTTCGATGCGCACGCCGCGCAGCTTGATCTGGTTGTCACTGCGGCCGACGAATTCGAGGGCACCGGCGCGGGTCCAGCGCACGAGGTCGCCGGTGCGGTAGCGACGGCCGTCGGGTCCGGCGACGAACCGCGAGGCGGTGCGCCCAGCGGCATCCCGGTAGCCCGACGCGAGTCGCGGTCCCGAGACGTACAGTTCGCCGACCACGCCGGCGGGCACGGGACGCAGTCGCTCGTCGAGGACCTCGACGGTGACGCCGCGGACCGGGGTGCCGATGACGATGTCGTCGCCGGGTCGCAGCGGCTGCGAGTTGGTGACGAACATCGTGGCCTCGGCCGGGCCGTAGCTGTTGACGAGGGTGCGCCCGTCTCCCCAGCGGTCGACGATCTCGCGGGTGAGCCGGTCGCCGCCGAGCACGAGGGTGCGCAGGGCCGGCAGGTCGCGCACCGGCACGGTCGCGAGCGTCGACGGCGTCATCACCGCGTGGGTGATCGCGGCACTGTCGAGCAGGTCGCCGAGGGCAGCGCCACCGTAGCTGTCGGCGTCGGCCACCACGAGCGTCGCGCCGGAGATGCCGGCGGTGAGCATCTCGAGCATCGCGGCGTCGAACGACGGTGCCGCGACGTGCAGGACGCGATCGCCCGGGAAGGCTGCGAGGTATTCGCCGATGTCCTCGGCGAACGCGCTCGCGGCGCGCTGGGTGACGGTGACGGCCTTGGGGTGTCCGGTGGTGCCGGAGGTGAAGACGAAGTAGGCGGGGGCGTCGGGTGCGGGATCGACGACGTCGGCGAGCGGCTCCTCGTCGTCGGAGGTCACCTCGAGCCACCGCACGGTCGCCGGAAGTGTCGGCGCTTCACCGACTCCCACGTGCACGTCGGCGAGCATCTCGCCCAGACGCGTGGTGGGGGCGGTGGGGTCGACGAGCATCGGTGCGGCGCCGGCGCCGATGATGCCCCACACGGCGAGCACCGATTCGAGCGAGCGCGGGTAGGCGCATGCGACCGGGTCGCCCGGGCGCACCCCGGCGAGCTGGAGACGCGCGGCGAGAGCGTCGGAATAGTAGAGCAGTTCGGGATACGACAGTTCGCGGTCGTCGTCGACGATCGCGAGTTCCTCGCCGCCGGCAGCCGCGCCCTGCGCGAGCCACTGGCGCAGCGACCGGGGTGCGCCCGGCACAGCGCCGACAGTGGGCAGGCCGGCGTCGCCGTGCAGGTCGATCTCCCCGACCCGCACGTCCGGATCGGCGACGGCCGCGCTCAGGATCATTCGCAGGCGGTCGGCGTAGCCGGCGACGGTGTCGGCGTCGTAGAGGTCTGTGCTGTAGAAGAATTCGAGGTCGATGCCGTCCTGCTGCTCGGTGACGGTGACCTGCACGTCGACGTTGACCGTTTCGGTGTCTACAGGCGCGGCGGTGACGTTCAGGCCGGGCAGCGCGAAGGTCGACGCGACGGGTCGTGCCTGCGACAGCGCGATCTGGAACAGCGGGTGCCGTGCTTCGCTGCGGGCGGGCTGCAGCTTCTCGACGAGCGTCTCGAACGGTGCGTCCGGGTTGCCGTAGGCGGCGAGGTCGCGGCGGTGCACCTGCGTGAGCAGCTCGGTGAAGGTGGCGTCGGGGTCGACGTCGGTGCGCAGCACGAGGGTGCCGGCGAACATGCCGACGACGTCGTCGAGCTGCGGCTCGCCGCGACCGGAGACGGCGGTGCCGATGGGGATGTCGCGACCGGCACCGTGCCGCGCGAGCAGGGCCGCGAGCGCGGCGTGCAGCACCATGAACACCGTCGCGCGACCCTCACGGGCCAGCGTGTGCAGTCCGCGGACGAGGTCGGCGTCGAGCGAGACGGTGTGGGCGGCACCGTGTCCGGTGGGCTGTGCGGGGCGCGGCCGGTCGCCGGGCAGGGTCACTTCGTCGGGCAGGTCGGCGAGTTCGCCCAGCCAGTACGGGATCTGCTCGTCGGCGACGCTGCGCTGCCACCGCGCGTAGTCGGTGTACTGGACGGGCAGCTCCGGGAGTTCGGGGGTCGCGCCGGTGAGGTGGGCGTCGTAGGCGACGGCGATGTCGCGCAGCAGCGGCGTGAGCGACCAGCCGTCGGCTGCGATGTGGTGCAGGACGACGAGCAGCACGTGCCGGTCGGGTGCCGTCCGGTACAGCCGCATGCGGGCCGGAGGTTCGACGGTGAGGTCGAATCCGGTGGTGGCGTAGTCGCGGACGAACTCGTCGAGGGCGTCATCCGGTACGGCCACCGGATCGAGATCGGGGCGCGCTGCGGGCAGCACGGTGTATTCGTCGGCGGCCGGGTAGACGGTGCGCAGCGTGCGGTGCCGTTCGAGCACGTCGGCTACAGCGGCGGCGAGGGCGTCGACGTCGAGGTTCCCGTCGAGCCGCACCGCGAAGGGCAGGTTGTAGCTCGGGGACGCCGGGTCGAAGCGGTTGATGAACCACAGGCGTTGCTGCGCCGCCGACAGCGGAGCCGGCGCGTCGGGGTCGGCGACGAGACGCGCACGGCGAGCAGGCTTATCGCTTCCACTGGTTATGTATGAGGTTAGAGACGCAATGGTCCGGTTCTCGAAGATGTCTCTCACGGTGACATCGGTGTCCAGCACGTCCGACAAGCGACCGGCCAGGCGCGTGGCGAGCAGCGAGTTGCCGCCGAGATGGAAGAAGTCGTCGTCGGCGCCGAGGGTGCCGGCAGTGATGCCGAGCAGTTCGGCGCACACGTCCGCGACGAGTTCCTCGACCGGTCCGTGCGGTGCCGCTCCGCCGCCGGCGGTGACATCGGGGGTGGGCAGTGCGGCGCGGTCGAGTTTGCCGTTGACGGTGAGCGGCAGCGCGTCGAGGACCACGGCGGCCGACGGGACGAGGTAGTCGGGCAGGCTGCGGCGCAGGTCGCGCAGGGCCGCGGTGGCGTCGCCGCCGACGAGATAGGCGACGAGGCGGTCGTCGCGCAGCAGCACGACGGCCTGGCGCACACCTTCGCTGCGCAGCAGGGCGGCTTCGATCTCGCCGGGCTCGATGCGGTAGCCGCGCAGTTCGATCTGCTGGTCGGCGCGGCCGAGATAGTGCAGGGCACCGCTGGTGTCGCGGCGGCCGAGGTCGCCGGTGCGGTAGCGGCGGGTGCCACCGGGAGCGGCGACGAAGCGGGTCGCGGTCTGGCCGGGGCGTCCGCGGTAGCCGCGCGCGAGTTGGTCTCCGCGCACGTACAGTTCGCCGATCGCGCCGGGCAGTGCGGGGCGCAGCGACGAGTCGAGCACGTCCACGGCGAGACCGGGCAGCGGTGCTCCGATGCCGGTCGCGGTGGCGTCTCCGAAGGTGACGTGCACGGTGGTCTCGGTGATGCCGAACATGTTGACCGCCCGCACATGCGGATGACGCTCGGCCCACGGGCGCACCCGCGCGGGGTCGAGGGCTTCGCCGCCGAAGATCAGCAGCCGCAGGTCCTCGAGCGGCGCGTGATCGGTGGCGGCGAGCTGGTAGAAGGCCGTGGGCGTCTGGTTGAGCACCGACACCCGGTTGCTGGTGAGCACGTCCACGAAGGCAGCCGGGTCGCGCACGGTGAGGTGGTCGACCACGACCACACGAGCGCCGGTGGCCAGCGGTGCCCACATCTCCCAGACGGAGAAGTCGAAGGTCGGCGAGTGGAACAGCGTCCACACGTCGTCGGCGCGCAGCCCGAATTCGTCGACGGTCGCGGCGAGCAGCGACAGCACGTTGCGGTGCGTGACCTGCACACCCTTGGGGGTTCCGGTGGAACCGGACGTGTAGACGATGTAGGCGCCGAGATCCGCGACGAGCGGGAAGTCGAACAGCGCCCCGTCGTCGAGGCGGCCGGCCACCTCCGCGTCGTCGAGTCGCAGCGTCGGCACGCGGACGTCGGTGAAGTCGCTGTCGGTGACGACCAGCGAGGGCTGCGCGTCGTCGAACAGGGCCTGCAGGCGCGTCGCGGGATGCGTGACGTCGACGGGCAGGTAGATGCCGCCGGCGCGGGAGACGGCGAGGATCGCGACGACTAGCTCGGGAGTCCGCGGCAGTGCGACGGCGACGACGTCCTCGGCGGTGACGCCGCGTTCGCGGAGGAGTTTGGCGAGCGCGCCCGAGCGCGACCACAGCGCGCCGTAACTGAGGGAGTACCCGTCCCCCACCACGGCGACGGCCGCAGGATCGTCGGCCACGCGTTGCGCGACCAGCTCGGGCAGCGACTCTGCCGAAAGTTGTTGCGCGACGCCGACGGGGGTGAGGTCGGCGTCGCCCAACTCGATACCGCCGACCGACACAGCCGGGTCGGCGGTAACGGCATCGAGGATACGCACGAACCACGACTGCCACTGCACAATCGTGTGCGAATCCACAAGTTCGTCCGCGTACGTAAGGACCGTTTCCAAACCGGCCGGCACACCGGTCTCGGAACGGCGTTCGCGGACGGTCAGTTCGAGGTCGACGCGTGCCGTGCCCACCGGGATCTCGCGGATGGTCGTGGAGCTGCCGGGCAGCGTGAACTCGTCGAGCGAGAACGACTCGTACGCGAGGATGACCTGGAACAACGGGTGGTGTGCGTCGGTACCGGCGCCCACCGCGTCGACGATGCGATCGAACGGCACGTCGGCGTGGGCGAAGGCGTCGAGATCGGCGCGACGGGTATCGGCGAGCAGGTCGGCGAAGGTGCGGCGCGGATGCACCCGCAGCCTCAGCGGCACAGTGCCGACGAACATGCCCACCACGTCGTCGACCGCGGCGTCGCTGCGTCCGGAGACCGGCGTGCCGATGGTGACGTCGTCGGTGGCGGCGAGCGCCGACAGCAGCGTCGCGAACGCTGCGTGCATCACCATGAACGGCGTGACGTCGTGGGCGCGAGCGAGCTTGTCGATCGCGGCGTGCAGTTCGGCGGGGATCGTGAAGCTCGCGCGCCCCGCGGTACCGGCGGTCGCTGCGCTGCGGTGACGGTCGGTGGGCAGCGCGAGCAACGGCGACGCGTCGTCGAGGGTCTGCTTCCAGAAAGCGAGCTGCCGGGCCGCGAGGCTGTCGGGATCGGTCTCGTCGCCGAGCACGGCCCGGTGCCAGCGGGCGTAGTCGCGGTAGGTCACCACCGGTGCCGGCAGGTCCGGCGTCTCCCCGTCGCGGTGGGCGCGGTAGGCGGCGACGGCGTCGCGTCCGAGCGGCAGCAGCGACAGGCCGTCGGCGGCGATGTGGTCGATCACCACGGCGAGGACGTAGCCGGAGTCCATCCGGTACAGCCGGGTGCGGATCGGCGGGTCGACGGTGAGATCGAAACGCGCGCGAGCGAATTCGGCCAGCTCCGCATCGAAGTCGGTGCCCGCGTCGACGGGCTCAAGGTCGAGCGTCACCGACGGCAGCACGTGCTGACGCGGTCCCGACGGGCTGTCGGGGAAGACCGTGCGCAGCGAGCCGTGGCGGGCGACCACGGTGGCGGCGGCCGCACGCACGGCGTCGAGGTCGGTGTCGGCGTCGAGATCGAGCGCGAAGGCGATGTGGTCGCCACCGTCGATGCCGTCGGCCACGTCGAACCGGTTGAGCAGCCACATGCGCTGCTGCGCGGGTGCGAGCGGCGCGTCGCTGTCGTCGTCGATGTGCACGAGCGGCAGGTGCTCGCCGGTGGGTTCCTCGGCGAGCAGGTTCGCGAGTTCGGCGACGGTGGGGTGCTCGAAGATGTCGCGCACACCCACCCGGCGACCCGCGACTCCCCGCAGGCGCGCGGCGAGCTGGGTCGCGAGCAGCGAGTTGCCGCCGACGGCGAAGAAGTCGTCGGATCCGGCGACGTTCGGCAGGTCGAGCAGGTCGGCGACGACACCGGCGACGAGTTCTTCGGTAGCGCTGCGATATCCGTCGGTGCGGGTCGCGGCGACCACCGGCTCGGGCAGCGCGGCGCGGTCGATCTTGCCGGTGCTGGTGAGCGGGAACGTGTCGAGCACGGTGACGGTCGCGGGCACCATGTGCCGGGGCAGCCGCTCGGCGGCCCATTCGCGGATCTCGTGCGGGTCGAGGCGGCCGTTACGGCTGTGCACGTAGGTGGCGAGGGTGTCGCCGCGCACCACGGTCACGGCGGTGCCGATGCCCGGGTGGGTCTGCAGGGTCGCGTCGATCTCACCGAGTTCGATGCGGAAGCCGCGGATCTTGACCTGGTGGTCGCTTCGGCCCACGAACTCGAGGGCGCGGTCGTCGTCGTGTCCCGTCCAGCGGACGAGATCGCCTGTGCGGTAGAGACGCCCGGTGCTGAACGGGTTGGCGACGAACCGGTCGGCGGTGAGCGCGGGTGCGTCGAGGTATCCGCGGGCGACGCCCTGTCCCCCGAGATACAGCTCGCCGGTCACACCCTCGGGCACGGGCCGCAGGCGTTCGCTGAGCACCACCGCGGTGACGCCGACGAGGCCGGTGCCGATGGTGAGCCGGTCGCCGGGTGCGAAGGGTTCGCTCGACGTGGCGAGCACCGTCATCTCGGTGGGGCCGTAGACGTTGAGCAGGGTGCGTCCGGGTGCCCAGCGTTCGGCGGTCTCGACCGGCCATGCCTCGCCGCCGATGGCGATGGTGCGCAGGGCGTCGAGTCCAGTGGGGTCGAGCTGGGTGGGCACCGAAGGCGTCGAGAACCAGTGGGTGATGCCTTCGGCGCGAAGCAGATCCACGAGTTCGTCGCCACCGAACAGGTCGGCGGGCGCGACCACCAGCGTGCCGCCGGAGGTGAGCGCCAGGACGTATTCGAGCACCGCACCGTCGAAGGCGGGGGTTGCGAAGTGCAGCACCCGCGCTTCGGTGGCGGTGTCGGAGACGGCGGGCAGGTCGAAACGTTCGACGAACGACTGTGCGAGCGGGCCGAGTCCGCGGTGCGAGACCACCACGCCCTTGGGACGGCCGGTGGAGCCCGAGGTGTAGACGACGTAGGCGGTGTTGTCGACGTGCAGCGGCCGCACACGATCCGCGTCCGTGATCGGGCGGGTGTCGCCCTCGACGGTGAAGGCGATCGGCTCGATCCCGTCGGGCAGCGCGACGTCGCCGTCGACGATCGCGTACTGCGCGCCGGATGCGCCGAGCAGCTGGGCGATGCGTGCGGCGGGCTGGTTGGGGTCGACTGGGACGAAGGCCGCGCCGCTCAGCGCCACGGCCGCGGCGGCGAGCACCGACCGCGTCGACCGCGAGAGGACGACGGCCACACGGTCTTCCGTCCCGATTCCCCGCTCGATCAACGTCCACGCGAGCGGGCGTGCCGCCGTGCGGATCTCGACGGCCTGTCCACCGGGTTCGGCGACGCAGGCCGGCGACCGGTCGATGATCTCGGCGAAGGTCGCCTCCGGGCCGGGTTCGGCCGGTTCGACGGAGAGGGTGCCGAGGTCGAGGTCGCCGACGGGCAGCGACGGATGTTGCGCGACCTGCTCGAGCACTCCGCTCAGGCGGGTCACCCAGCGGGCGATGGTGTCGTCGTCGAACAGTTTCGTGTCGTAGACGAGGCGGCCGGTGAGCGATCCGTCGCGCAGTTCGCGCAGCGAGATCTCGAGGTCGAATCGTGCCTGCGACGAGGCGATCTCCTGCGGCCGCACGGTGAGGCCGGGCAGTTCGAGGTCGGGCACGTCCACGTTGTCGTAGGCGAGCATCACGTGGAAGGGCGAGAAGCCGAGGGCGTCGACGACGTAGTCGAACGGCACGGTGGCGTGCGCGAAGGCGTCGAGGTCGGTGTCGCGGGCCTGCGCGAGCAGCGCCGTGAACGGCTGCGCCGGGTCGACGTTCGTCCGCAGGGTGACGGTGCCGACGAACATGCCGACGAGTGCGTCGAGGTCGGGGTGGTCGCGACCGGCCGTTCCGGTGCCGATGGCGATGTCGTGTCCGGAGGTCCAGGCGGCCAGCCACACGGCGACGGCGGCGTGCACAGCCATGAAGGTGGTGGCGTCGTGCACGGCGGCGACGGACCGCAGCGCCGCGACCTGGTCGGCGGGCACCGCGAAGTCCACGGCCGCAGCGGGACCGAAGCCGCCGTTGCGGAGACGGTCGGTGGGCAGCGGCGCCGCGTCGGCGAGACCGCCGAGTGTGCGTGTCCAGTAGTCGATCTCGCGACCGGCGCGGGTGTCGGGTGCCGCCGGATCGCCGAGACGGTCGAGATGCCACTGCGCGTAGTGCCGGTAGTGCAGCGGCAGCGGCGTCCACGCGGGCGCCTCTCCCGCCGTGCGGGCGAGGTAGGCGGTGGCGACGTCGGCGGTGAGCGGCACGAACGACGCACCGTCGAGCGCGATGTGGTGGGCGACGACGGCGAGCACGTGCTTGTCGTCGGCGAGTCGCAGCAAGCGGATGCGGAACGGGATCTGCGCGGTGAGGTCGAACGGTTCGGCCGCCCACTCGGTGATGAGCGCTTCGACGTCACCCTCGGCGGTTTCGGGTTCGAGCGCGAGACCGGCGACGGCACGGTCGAGCGGCAGCACGTCCTGCACCGGGCCGTCGAGTTCGAGCCGGAACAGCGTGCGGAGGGTTTCGTGCCGGTCGAGGACGTCCACCACCGCGGCCTGCAGCGCCGGCAGGTCAAGGTCGCCGTCGAGGTGCAACGCGAACGGCAGGTGGTAGGCAGCCGGGTCGCCGTGCGCGCGGGCGAGCAGGAACAGTCGGCGCTGCGCGGGGGCGAGCGGCGACGGCCCGGTGTCGGGGGTGGCGACGGGGCGCGATTCCGATTCGGGTCGCTTCGCCGCGGCGGCCGCCAGGCGGGCGACGGTCGGGTGGGCGAACACGTCGCGCAACTGCACGTCGCGACCCAGCGCGGCACCGAGACGGGCGGCGAGCTGAGCGGCGCCGAGCGAGTGACCGCCGAGCGCGAAGAAGTCGTCGTCGGCTCCGATGTCGTCGATGCCGGTGAGCTCGGCGAACAACTCGGCGACGATCTTCTCGGTCGGACCGTTGGGCGGCCGCGATCCGACGGCCACAGCACGCTCGGGTGCGGGCAGCGCACGCCGGTCGACCTTGCCACCCGGCGTGAGCGGCAGCGCCTCGAGCACGGTGATCGACGACGGACGCAGATAGGTGGGCAGTTCGTCGGCGAGACGGACGGTGAGATCGGCGGGGTCGACGTCGCCCACGACGTAGGCGGCGATGTGCTCACCGTGAACGGTGACGGTCGCGGCCTGCACCTCGTCGAAGGCGACGAGCGCGGCTTCGACCTCGCCGAGTTCGATGCGGTAGCCGCGGATCTTCACCTGCTGGTCGGCGCGACCGAGGAATTCGAGGTGGCCCTCGGTCGTCCAGCGGGCGCGGTCGCCCGTGCGGTACATGCGCCCACCGAACGGCGAGGCGAGGAAACGTTCGGCGGTGAGGGCCGGTGCACCGAGGTAGCCGCGCGCGACGCCCGGTCCCCCGAGATACAGCTCGCCGATCACCCCGGCGGGCACGGGATGCAGGCGCGCGTCGAGAACGACGGCGGTGGTGCCGTCGATCGGCCGGCCGATCGGCACACCCACGCCGGGCTGCAGCGGGTCACTAAGGGTCGCGAGGATCGTGGTCTCGGTGGGCCCGTAGGCGTTGAGCATCGTGCGGCCGGTGGACCAGCGGTCGGCCACGGCCTGCGGAAGTGCTTCGCCACCAGCGTCGAGAACCTGCAGGTCGGGCAGGCTGTCGTCGGGGGTGACGGCGAGGATCGCCGGTGCGGTGATCGCGTGGGTGACGGCTTCGCTGCGCAGCAGGATTGCCAGCGCCGGTCCGCCGACGGCGTCGGGCGGACAGATCACCAGGGTGGCGCCGGCGTCGAAGGCCAGGAGCAGTTCCTGCAGCGACGCGTCGAAGGACGGCGACGCGAGGTGCAGCACGCGCGATGTCGCGTCGGCGCGGTAGCGCTCGCGCAGCGTCGACACGAGCGCCGACACACCGCGATGGCCGACCGCGACGGCCTTCGGGGTGCCGGTGGAACCGGACGTGTGGATGACCCACGCCGTGTTGTCGATGTGCAGCGGCCGTAGGCGATGCTCGGCGGTGAAGGTCTCGCCGGTTCCGTCGGTGGGCGGCGCGATGCGGGTGACGTGCTCGGGCAGCGCCGGGTGGTTGTGAGCGACGGCGATCCGCACGTCGCGCAGCACCTGATCGAGGCGGCGGGCGGGAAGTTCGGGATCGAGCGGGGTGTAGGCGGCACCGGTCTTGGCGACGGCCCACAATGCGACCACCGAATCGATCGAGCGAGGCAGCAGCACCGCGACGCGCTCTTCGGGTCCGGCACCGGCCGCGACCATCGCATGAGCGAGCGCATCGGAGCGGGCGTCGAGTTCGCGGTAGGTGATGCTGCCGTTTCCGTCCACGACGGCGACGGAGTCGCTCGCGGCGTGGCGGGTAAGGACGTCGGGCAGCAGTTCGGGCTCGGGCGCGGTGCGTCCGCGGGCGGGAACCAGACCGTCGAGCTCGGCCGGGTCGGCGAGGGCGAGATCGCCCACCGCAACGCCCGCGTTCTGCACGAACTCTTTCAGGAATCCGCGGAAACGGCTGTGCAGCGACGAGAGGTGCTCGTCGCTGTAGAGATTGGGGTTGGCCTCGAAGTCGACGCGCATCGTGCGTCCGGCGACGCCTGGGTAGACATTCACGGCGAGATCGTCGATCGGGCCGCTGGACTGGTGGTGGTACTCCCCCGTCACGTCGCCGAACGCGATCTCGGGATGGAACATCATCAGGTTGACGGTGGGGCCGAACGGGCTCGCCGCCTCGTCGCGGGAGCGGCCGAGGCTGCGCAGATCCGCGAGCATGTCTTCGTACCGGTACCGCTGGTGGCGCAGGGTGCTGCTCAGTTCCACCTGCACGTCGCGGATGAGTTCGACGGGTGTGGTTGCCGGATCCACGCACAGGCGCAACGGCACGACGTTGGCAAGAACGCCTGCGGATCGACGCAGCGCGGCGGTGGTGCGGGCGGAGACGGGCAGGCTGAGCACGACGTCGACCACGCCCGTCGTCCGGGCGAGGAACGCGCCGAACGCTGCGAGGACGATCGGCACGTCGGTGGAGTTCGCGTCATGGGCGAGCTTCGACACCNGCTGCGGTGTCGGGGTCGAGTTCGGAGTTCGCCCGCCGTGCCGGCACCCCGAGAGGTGCTTCGTGATCGACGAACGACACGGATTCGGGCAGGTCGGCGAGTCGTTCGAGCCAGTGCTGACGGTCGGTGTCCTGACGCTTCGAGCCCACATAGGCGGCCTCGACGTCGAGAATGTCGGCAATCGGCATCGTCTTGAGCGGCGGCGCCTCGGAGCCGGAAACCCACGCCGAATACAGCTCGGCGGCGCGATTGAGCATGTTGACCGCACCCTGCCCGTCGAGCGCGATGTGGTGGACGTAGCTCGACAGGAAGTAGCGGTCGTCGCTGATCTGCAGCACCGTTGTGAAGATCGACCGGTCGTGCAGCAGATCCAACGGGCTCGTGTAGCGCTCGGTCATCCACTCGGATGCCGCTTGCTCTGGGTCTGTCTCGGAACGGAAGTCGATGTACGGAACATCGTCGTCGAACGCGACGTCAACGTATTGGTGCGGAACGCCATCGACGTCGGTGAAGAACAAGAAGCCCGACTCGACCTCGCGTGCGGCCTGCACGCACGCAGCACGCAAGAGCTCGATGTCGAGTTCGCCGATGAGCTCTACGTACTGCGCAGTGGTGAACGGTACGTCCGGATGCAGCAATTGCGCATACCAGAGACCCCGCTGACTCGGGGACAGCGGAAATAGATGCACCACGCTCCCCTCGTCCTCCCGACACAATTCAGGACACGGGAAGTGCGGAACCCTCCCCTGTCGTGCGATCGTGGACGGAGCCTCCCAACTCCACTGTCACGATCACCGTGCAGAAGTTTACTTACAGTCACGGTTACCCACCACTTGAACGGTCGGCCAGATCGAAATCGGGTTATCGTCTCGAGCGGAAACCACGAAGGGGGCACAAGCGGCGTGAACGATGTTACCGGTGAGTCAGTTTCGCCCGAACCGCGTCGACGTAAGGTGCGCAGGCGCCTGTCCGACGACGAGATTGCAGCTCAGCGCAGGAAGCGCCGGCGGGTGCAGATCGGCTGCGGCGTAGGCGCACTCGTCGTCGTCGGATTCATCGGCTGGCTGGGTTACGAAGGCCTGCAGGCGAAGTCGAATCTGGAGAAGGCGCAGAACTTCGCGACGCAGGCGAAAGATGCACTGCTCGCAGGTGATACCGACAAGGCCCGCGTCGTCGCAGGCGACGCCGATCGTTACGCCCAGGACGCCCAGAGTTCGGTCGACTCGGTGCCGTGGCGTGTTGCCGGCGCCGTTCCATTCTTGGGGAGCCCGTTCGATTCCACTCGCCAGATGACCACCATTGTGAGCGGTCTCACAGAGCAGGTTCTCCTCCCCGCGGTCGACGCAGGTAGTGCCGTGTCTCCCGATCAGTTGATTTTGGACGGTGCACGAATCAATCTTGCGGCCCTCCGCGACGCCGCGCCCGTCCTCGAGACGACCTCTGCGGCGATCAGCGGCCTCGACGAGCAGGCCCAGAATGTCGACAGCACGTGGCTCGGGCTGATCGACGACGCGCGGGTCGATCTGCAGGAGCAGGTGTCCGAGTTGTCCGGCCTGCTGAACAACACCTCGCTCGCAGCCCAGATCGCGCCGGCGATGCTCGGAGCAGATGGTCCGCGCAGTTATTTCGTCGGTTTCCAGACGAACGCAGAGGCACGTGGCACAGGCGGACTGCTCGGCGGCTTCACTGTGATCCGAGCAAATGACGGAGCGGTCTCCGTCGACGACGTCACGAGCAACCGGGAATTCCGGTTCGACTACGACCCGATCGACCTCGGCCCCGATTTCCAGCGAGCATACGGGCACAGCCGCCCCGCCCAGGACTTCCGCAACAGCAATGTGAGTCCCCATTTCCCTTACGCGGGCCAGATTTGGCAGTCGATGTGGCAGCAGGAGACTGGTGAACGGGTTGATGGCGCAATTGCGACCGACCCGGTGGCCCTGAGCTATGTCCTCGACGTAATCGGGGACGTCACTCTGCCCGGCGGCGAGAAGGTCACTGCCGACAATGTAGTGGAACTGACCGAGTCCACGGCGTATTCGCGCTTTGGCGACGACCAGGCAGCTCGCAAGCGCTACCTCGAAACCGTTGCAAAAACTGTCGTGCAGAAGCTCACCGGGAGCATTTCGCGTCCCCGGGCCCTCCTGGAAGCGTTGGGGCGCGCAGCGGGTGAAGGCCGACTCGCCGTTTGGAGCTCTGTCCCGGGCGAGCAGACGGTGCTGGAAACGACTCCACTCGGCCATATCGTGCCGGATGACCCCGCTCCCTATGCCGGAGTGGTGATCAATAATCTCGGCGGAAACAAGCTCGACTACTACCTGCAGCGGGAGATCGAGTACACCGCAGGGTCGTGCGAGGGAGACACTCGTACCTCGAAAGTCACGGTCCGGTTGACAAATGACCTACCTCCCGGGGATTACACAAACTATGTAGCCGGCATGTTCGATAATCCTGTTGGTGCGCCGCCTGGCACAAACCTCACCGATGTAGGCTTGCTCGCCACTCAGGGATCAACCCTCAAGAAAGTAACGATTGACGGCAAAGCTACTTTTAGCTACACAAACGAGGAGCGGGGCCACCCCCTATTCAATGTGCAAACTCCGATCGCTCAGGGAAAGACAATTGAAATAGTCTTCGAACTTGAGGAACCGGGTGTCGCAGGTGCCCCGCGCGTTCCTATTCAGCCGCTTATCGACACGCCAATAGTCTCGGAAAACGTACCTACGTGCCGCTAGGCCTTAGAACCTAGAGCGTCCCTGTCAAACGCGGCGATCTGCCTGGATGGACCCGGATTAACTGTTCCTGCATTCCAAAGTTCTCCCGACGCTTGGCCTGACTTCGAACCCCGAGTGCGTCGCTGTAGGGTCGAACCCAGCAAAGCCAGGAAGGTGCGGACTTGAGCAGCGCCGGAATTGCAGTAGCCGTCGTCGCGATGGGAGTTCTTTCGGATGGAGTGCTGTTGCTTGTATGCCGTGCTCTTCAGACTCTGCTGGGTTTCGTATGGCCGTCGATACGAACACCGCAGGTCGACGTCATCATTGCGATCGCCGTCCTCGGTGCTGTGTGGATCGTGATGGCGGTTCCGACCCTCATCGTGAACTGGCGTGCGATCGGCTACTTCGGTCTGGACCGACCTAGGACATTTTTAGTACCCCGCGACGTCGAGATCCGCGAGGATTTTCTGCTGAGCGGCTGGGATCTGCGGCGGGATCGACTCGGTGGTCCCGTTGATGACGATCGTGGAGGTCCGCAACGGTCGTAGCTGCTTGACGACATTGCCGATCGCCAGCCCGGTGTGGTCCTGAATCTCACGGGCGACGGCCAGCGCGGCGAACACGATGGTCAGGTGCGCCTCGATCGCATCGCGGGTGCGATGGAACATCGGTCGAGCCCGCAGATCCGTCTTCGACATCCGAAACGACTGCTCCACATGCCACAGATCATGATATTTCGCGATAATGTCACGTGAATCCATCACAGTGACAGGAAGATTCGAAACATACCCCTTCAAACCGGTGAGGGAGCGGGCCCGTTCGATACTCGCAGTGTCCAGGCGCCGGCCCTTCGTGGTGACGGTGACGAAGCGGGTCGCTTTCGCGGGTTTGGTGCCGTCGATGACAGCGCGGGCACGAGCTTCCTGCAGGTTGAGGGTCTGCGCATCGCGCACCGCACGTTTGCGTGAGTACTGCCAGACTGCTCGCCATCCGTTCGGATGCGTCGCCGGGTCCCACACGGGCTCGGCCCTGGTGCGCACGTTGTTGACGGTGCTGCGCCCGTGACGTGGGGTGATGGTGTCGATGATCTGGCCGTCGGTGAACAGGTCGCCGTGCCAGTGAAAATGCGAGGCGAGATCGCCGGGTGCTTTGGTGACACGGGAGCCGACGATGAACTTCACGCCGGCGTCGTCGAGATCGGTCAGGTTCGATGCGGACAGCATGCCCGCATCAGCAGCAACGACCATCTCGGTGTCGTCCAGGCCGTGCCGCTGCCGGAATCGGCGCACGATCGGCACGATGGTGGTGGTCTCGCGGTGTTGCCTTCGAAACATCCGATTTCCAAAGGGAATCCGGTGCGATCGACGAGCAGGCCGACCACGATCTGAGGATCGACGCGACGCTCCTTCGAGTACCCGACCTTGCGCAGGTCATCTTCCTTCTCGGCTTCGAAGTACAGGGTCGTCACGTCGTACAAAATCAGGGACAAGTCCCCGCTGGTGGCGGCACGGGCGAAGCATCGCGTGGCGACGATGTTGCGATAGTCGCGAGTGACCACCGCGGCGAGATGTCGTTGGATTGTTTTGTACGAGACGGTCTCTGCACCGAGATCGTCGAGGACTCGTGCGGAGTCGGCTTTCGAGGTGGGCTCGACGATCCGGGCGATGACCAGATCTCGGAACACGGCGTCGCCCACCTCGTCGAATCCGAGTCGGTCGTAGACGGCGCCGAGCACCTCGTAGAGCAACCGCGAACTCGTGCCCAGGGTGCGTCCGGCCGGCGCCACCGTTGCGGCGGCAGTCCGCTCGGGTTCGGGGCGCCAGTCGGTGACCTCGTCGACCCGGGCGATGCGGGTGGAGACCTCGAGGTCGAGTACGCCCTGCTCGCCGTCGACGATGCGACGAGCCCGGGCGAGCAGCACACCGAGTTCGGCATCGGTGTGCGCTGACCCGAGGTGTTCGATGATCTCGACTCTGCCACGGCTTTTGCGGGCGACCTGCACCGCGACCGCTCCCGACACGGTCCGCACCTTCCGCACGTATGTCACCGCCGGGACGCTACCTGATTAGTACCCCAATCCACCCGACCGGAGGAGCGAACATGCAGGTCACGAAGCCGAGCATCGATCTACCTGCCGGTAATGTCCTAACTCGGGCGATCGGCTACTTCGGTCTGGTTGCAATCGGAATGGCACTCGTCGGTGGACCATGGATCTGGCATCTCAATCAACGACGTCAGCAAGCAGGCAATGGCTCCGGGACACAATACTGACGGGTCTGACGGCCGCTCAATCGGTGTGCGCCTCACCTACATGTGAACCGTTGCGAGCGAGCGTGTTCTGGTGACGCGTTTCAGGTGTTGTCGGATAGGCAGTGGGAGTGATTGCGGATTTGCTGCCAGCTCGGACGGGGCGGCGTGGTCGACCGTTATCCAATGCATGGTCGATGGCCGAGGGCATCGTCTATCGCTACCGGTGCGGGATCGCATGGCGGGACGTGCCGGAGGTGCTCGGTCCGTGGCAGACGATTTGGACGTAGCATCGACGATTGGCTGGTAACGGCACGTGGGACCGGGTCCTGCAGCGATTACTGACGGACGCGGACGCGATAATCAACTGGGCGGTGTCGGTGGACTCAACCATTACTCGCGCCTACCAGCAAGCCACCAATACCGCTCGTCCCACAGGGGGATCGGTCGAATTACACGAAACCGCCGGCGACCCGACCGTCCATGCGAGCGGCCGTTCCCGTCGCGGCCTGTCGACGAAAATTCACCAACTCGTAGACAGTCACGGACTACCACTGGTCGTCCTCGTTTTACCAGGTCAGTCCGGTAACTCACCGACGTTTCCGCACCTACTGGACTAATTGACAGTTTTCCGATCCAGTGGCGGACGGCCACGAACCCGCCCCGATCGAGTTCACGGTGACGAGATGTATTCTTCCCAAGCCAGTCGGGAATTACCGAGCAGACGCGGTATCGGTGCGTCATCGCCGAACCATCCGACCAAGCAGGCCCCGGCGTTCGACCCGGTCGACTACCGCGGTCACAAGGTGGTCGAACGCCGGTTCTGCCCACTCAGTCACGGGCGTGGCCTGGCCAGTCGCTACGACAAACTCGCCCGATCAACAGCTGGCATGAAGGCCGTGAGCGCATGGACACGACGATTGTTACACACGTCAAGTTCGCAGGAGCGAATCTCCGATGCACGGGCGGAGTCCGAGATCGTGGCCGGTCTATCAGCTAAGCAACTCCACGTATGCAATGAATCACCTATTTATCAAATTGCTAGCTTCGCGCTTTGGGCCGATAATTTCATCCGCCAAGGATGGGGCAAACGAAAGAATTATCAAGATCGAACCGATAAGAAAGCTACCTGGATTGTTTTCCCACACCGGCCATGCAGCGACCGCGACCACATAGGCCATCCACCCTGCCGCAACCTCGAATCGACGCCTTCGGACGGCAACTAACAGAGCACACGCCAATAAGCCGATTACCAGAAGCAGGCCGGGAATGCCAAGACTTGTTAGTAACCCCAGAAAAGAATTTTCGATCGGGAGGTAATAACCCTCTGCTACAACGCGAAGATTGGACGTACCGGGCCCCGAACCCATGTAACCATCCTTTTCCGAGATCTCCAAAGCAATCGTGGTTACATCGGCTCGATATTCCGCCGAGGACGACCCCTCCTCCGATGCAGAACGTTCACGAAGAAGTGGCGAACTCACTAGACCTACTGTGCCGACCACCACTGCGGATATCGCCGAGACCTTAACACCTCGTCGGCGGGTTTTGGTAAACAGAACGAGTAGAACACCAACAGCGACGCCCACAATTAGCGCAATAGTCGCACTGCGGGATACGCTGAACAAAACGGCAAGTGCCGAGAATGCCGCCGCGGCCCATGCAAGGCGATCCCGACGCCGGAGCGCCATCAAAAGCGCAAAGGAGCCGGCAGTTGCGAAGAAGGTGCCGTTCATTAGAGGATGGCCGAGCAGCGTGGTAATCCGATTGACACTCCACCTATCTTCGAACCCACCACCAGATGCGTAAATGCCGCGGAAAATGGAGAATCCAGCCAGACCCTCGACTATAGCCAGAGATCCCAACCCAACAGCTAGCCACAACCACGTCCGGATAAGCAACTTCACGGTTTCCACATCCACACGAGAAGCCACTAAACCGACACCTATGAACAGCACGCAAAAAACAAAACTCCATGCATACGACCGCGCACTGTCGATACCTGAATACGATGAGTAAAGTAGCCATGCTACCAGGAGCGCAGATATAAACTTCCACACTCCGACGAATTGACGCGTCGAAATTCCCCGCGGAACCCGGAGTAACCAAATCAAGATGATTACCAGACTTGGTGTAATGTATCTACCGACCATGAATGGCACATAGCCCATATAAGCTACGGGCACCAATGCAAAAACGATCAGCGCCAACGACGGAAGAATTCGTTGGGGCAACAGGGCGATCAAGATCAACAAAATCAACAGCCCGAATACGGCGAGATAAGACGGAGCAGCAGTAGCGAACCCTGCCAATAATGCAGCCACGACCCCGATAGCTACAGCAATAAAATCGCTTCGAACTGTCATATCAACCTTTGGTCGGCACTGATCGGGTAAAATTGCACGGGATGCCAGATCGAATTATCCGCACAACGTTCACATTGAACGATGTTGAACCGAATAGTTGAACTGCGCCTGGCGCTTATCCCACTCAGTCAATTCTCACGCTAATCAATCGGCTCAATCAAGTACGCGTTCAACTGCCGCTTCAGCATTCGAGCCATTTTCGCGTATCCAAGCCCATTCGGATGGCCGGTTTTTTCGTCTATCAATTCCTCGCGCTCGCTACTCAAAAACCATCGCCCCGCAATAGGACTGATGTAGTGAATGCCTCGCGTATAAGCGAACGAACTTAGGGTCGTGTCGACCGCTTGTTTGTCGGGGTTAACCTTCTCGCCGGTGGAGACCGGGCCAAGCATAATTATGGGTGTATTTGGATATTTCGCCTGCATGGCGTTGAACGCTTGTTCGACCGATATCGACAAAGGAGTGGTATCGATAACACCACTCTCCGATCGCGGCAGGGCGGCCTGATCGTTTGAACCGCCTTGCAGGACAATCAGAGAATACGGCCCCACGGCGTCCAGTCGTTCGATACGAGTAACATATTTTCCCTCGTTCTTACTTCCTTCATCCAGGTAGCCTGTCCCCCCGACTCCGCGCACGGTGACGTCCCAGCCCATCAGACCGCTCATCTGGTACGCGTAACCATCAGCAAGGTCCTCAGCGCCCCAGCCTTCCGTGTACGAGTCTCCGAAGAACAGAACTCGACTACCGCGAGGGACGTCATACTTGTCGATGTCGGGGCCAAGGTACAGATTGGTGCCAGCATCGTCAGATCCGTCTGAGTGGGTGACAGGCGGCTCGGTCCGCGCATGGTCAACCGCTAATCCAATCACTACGAGTAAGCATGCGATTACCACGACTGCGAGGGTGATCTTTTCACGCCCGAACGTCCCTCTGCTGCCCATCCGCACTTGACCGCCCGCCCTTCATCGCCCTCAAACCGACGTCGATGCCGGCATACCAGTGAATTCTCGCCTCAGAGCTGGCCACGTGACCAGCTATGGGGCGCATGTTAGAACTTAAGAGTTCATCAACGGCCTGAAGCCGGACTCCAGAACTGAGTCAATGCGCTCTCGGTAAGTCGATCCCACCATGTCCTCCTGCGACTTCCACTCGCGGAGCCTATCTTGGTACTCGTCCCACGTGCCGACGATCCGCGCGGGATTACCCGCGACCACCACACCATCAGGCACGGACTTCGTAACCACTGAGCCTGCTCCAACGATTGAGTGGCTCCCGATACGCACGCCTGGGAGGATCACGGACCGCGTACCGATAAAGACATCAGATCCGATTTCGATACGTGCGTATCGATACCTGCGACCTTGTTCGTCGTTGAAAAGCCAGCCCGACCCGTCATGCGTAACTAGTTCAACTTCGGTACTGATCGTGACGCGATCGCCGATTGTGATCAACCACGGCTCGCGTGTGAGAAAGCGACTATTAATCCGGCATCCCTCACCGATTGTCACTCCCTCTGCGCGAGCTGCAACAATGGTCCCTTTGAGGGAAGCCCTAATTCGATTTCGGATACGTGCAAGTTCCATCGACGCCAACTCCTGATACTCTCAGTGAATCGTAGTATTGGTGGTTCAGCCAGACTATAGGCAGAGATCGTCTGCACAAACGGCCAGTCGCGCAATGCGACGACAAGCCATCTGGCGAGACATGCTCTATTGCTCTACAACGCTACTTCCGGCCTACACCTTGATAAGTCCAACCAGCGGATCGCCACACACGAGAATCCATACAGTTCCGCCCATCGATAATGTGCTTTTCGCGAACGATTGTGGCGATGTCGTTCGGAGCCAGGTCACGGAATTCTTTCCATTCTGTCAGTACCATCACTACGTCTGCGCCCTCGCACGCATCGCGCACCGACGTTGCGTATCCGAGCGTGGGGAACAACCGACGCGAATTTTCCATGGCTTTCGGATCATAGACATTCACGGCGGCACCCTGAAGCTGAATCTGTCCCGCAATGTTCAAGGCGGGGGAGTCCCGAACATCATCGGAGTTCGGCTTAAATGCCGCCCCCAGAACTGCAATCCGCCTCCCAAGAAGACTGCCCCCGCAGGTGTCCTTCGCCAGCTCTACCATGCTGGTTCTACGCCGCATGTTGATTGCATCAACCTCACGCAAGAATGTGAGCGCCTGGTCCGCACCAAGTTCGCCCGCACGAGCCATGAACGCACGGATGTCCTTCGGCAGACAGCCGCCGCCGAAGCCGATACCGGCATTAAGGAACTTTCGACCGATGCGCTCGTCGTGACCGATGGCATCTGCAAGGACGCTTACATCGGCACCTGCGGCCTCGCAGACTTCAGCAATTGCGTTGATAAACGAAATCTTTGTCGCAAGAAACGCATTTGCGGAAACCTTCACTAGTTCCGCCGTGGCAAGATCCGTAACTAAGAACGGGATGCCGACTTCAAGAAGATCAGCGTAGACTTCCTCCGCGACTTCCCTTGCTCGACGGGAATACGTCTCGTCGACGCCCAGGACCAAACGGTCGGGGCGCAGCGTATCCTGCACCGCATAGCCCTCACGGAGGAACTCTGGGTTCCAGGCAACCTCAACATCGTCGCCGGCTGGTGAAAGTTCACGTGCCATAGCACCCAACCGCGCAGCAGTGCCCACAGGAACGGTCGATTTTCCAAAGATTACGGTCGGCTTAGTAAGCAAGGGGGCCAGCTCAGCTACGACCGAGTCCACATAGGTCAGGTCCGCCGCAAACTCACCCTTCTTCTGAGGAGTACCGACGCCGAGAAAATGCACATCGGCGAACTCGGCCGCTTCCGCATAGGACGAGGTGAAACGTAGCCGCCCGGACGAGATGTTCCGCTGAAGAAGCTCCTCAAGTCCAGGTTCATAGAACGGGACTTCTCCCGAAGACAGCTTGGCAACTTTCGACGCATCAACGTCGACACCAAGGACCTCGTGTCCGAGTTCCGCCATGCAAGCTGCATGGGTCGCACCCAAGTAGCCGGTTCCGAATACAGCCATCCGAAGGGACATATTCCCTACTTCCTTTCACTCCAACAAACAGCGAGGATCAGTTCGTCTGCGAACATGAGGACAGGGCAAAATTAGCGCGCAATACTCTCACCACTTTCCAGCTTATTGCGCAGTTCCGTCCAACCAAAGAATCGGAAGTACGCCGAGTATGCCGTCGAGCTAAAGACCCGCATCAAACCACTCGCGAGTACGATTCCAATCGCGCCAAAGAAGGTATAGAGAACCAAATCAGCAATTACATTCACCAAGATAGTGAAAATTGAGAATCGCAAGAGCAGGTTCTGTTTTTCGATTATGATCAGAAGTCGCGCATACGACGAAGTGATTAAACCGAAGGGTACAGAGGCTAGCAAGGCGAGACCCCACAGTAGCCCTTCATGCCAGGCATCCGGAATCATATTCGAGTAGAGAGCGGCGGCGATAAATGCCGCAGCCGCCGCAGCGGAAAGCATCGACCGTATGATGAGACGGCGAATATCTGACCGGACCAGACGCTGCGCCTGCTGGAAATCGAGCGACCACAGCCTGGACCAATTGCCGACCATTCGCACCAAGAAGGAAAGATTCAGAAACTGAATTACTGCGAAAAGTATTTTATCGGCCATTTCATACGCCGCAATTGATCCACTGTCCGCGTTGCCGAGAAACGCACGGTCAACAACTGGAGATATCTGAGATGCCGCTGTAGAAGCAGATTGCCAACCCATGCCTCGCATATTCAAACGGAAATTTGAGGACTTTCCAGGCTCTGGTACCGCCGTCGATTTTCGGATAGTCCGACGGAGTACGAAGAAGCGGACTATTTCACCAATCGGCATCGCGACAGCTATAACCCATACGCCCAAAGTCGAGACCCCGGCCAAACTAACAAGGGCGAACACACTTCGGAACGACTGGGTCGCAATCGCTGTTGCGCTCTTACCCGTAGCAATTAGATAGGCCGAACAAGACGCCGAGGCACCACCAGCAATTGCTACGAGAATCGCGGCTCCGGCGCAGATTAAAAATAGGCCTGGATCCGGCCGACCCAAGACATAAACGATCGACAGTCCTACACCGATGGGGATGCCGATCCGCACGGCGTAAATCAAGGCGTCACGTTGCGCGCTGGCCAGGTCGCGAGCCGATGCCTGTTCGATTCCCCGACTCGAAAGGTAGCGACCATACTCTCCAATTGCATTTAGTTCGACCGAATTTACAACGACATTGATCAACGTGACAGAGATTGCAAGACCGAGCAACACCGTATCCGCCTCATCCGGAGATGAAGCAAGAGAAATCGCAAAGGGCAGAACAAAGCCAGGAACCATTGCCAGTAGGGCGGGCGCCTGCGACCGCTGCAACCTCACGGCGGCCCGAAAAAGTCGATTTGGTGTACGCGGCTTGGCGTGGGTCATGGCAAGTAAGAGGTCCGATGGGCCATGGCCGTGTCGAGAACTTCGAGAAGCCTAGAACCACTGTGCTCTATCGAGTATTGCTCAAGCCACGCGGCAGCCAGCGACGGTTCGCACTTCAAGGCTTCCTTGACTCCCCTGGCAAACGACGACGGCGAATCGTCTGGAATCAAGCAGCCCGTCACGCCGGGTACGATCGCGTCAGCAACGCCGAGCGCTCGTGACGACGCAACCGAGGGCACGCCTACTGCAGCGGCCTCGATCAACACGTTGGCAAGTCCTTCCGCCACCGAGGGGAGGACAACCACGGCGTTTTCCGGCAGCTCCGCATACCACGCATCGACCCAGCCATGGAAATGGGCTGCTACGCCGAGTTCTTCAGCCCGACGTGCTACTGCGTCCCTTAGTGGTCCCGAGCCGAAGTAATGGACTTCCGCGTGGAGGGAGCCCGCTAGTGCTCGCGCCGTCTCGAGTGCCAGCATCGGCCGCTTCTGCGAGACCAGTCGTGCCGGCACCACAATGTTGACGACCGCGTCGGTCCGTTCTTTGCCACCATCCGCACGAGATTGCTCGGATGAGCGAGAAACCTTCGCCGTGGCAGGATTGGGCACGACCCAGATCTTCGACTGCGGAACTGCGTACCGCGCCGTCATCTCGGCAGCAATCGGATGAGAAATCGCAATCGCCGAATCGGCAAATCGATAAAATACGCGCGAGGCGGAAGTAAGCACCCGGTATTTTATCGACAGCACGTTTCGCAACGTCGTTTCGGAGTTTCGGTTCGATATGATGACCACGGGTTTTTGCGCGCCACGAAGCGCCTTCAGAGACAATGCCATCAAGTTCCAGTACGGCATTAGACCCACAACGACGTCATACTTGCGATGTTTAGCGAGCGACCGAAGTTCGAGCGACTTTCGAAACCAGCCGTTCGACGTCAGTCGCTGCACAGTGAATCCCGCGTTCCCGACGTCCTCTACATCTGCCCCGGCATCCGTCAAGATGACGTCCACAATATCCCCATGTTCAGACAGCCATGTTGCCCACTCACGCGCAACGTACTCCGCGCCGCCCTCCTTCAGGCGAGGGATGAGAAAACCAACGCGCCGCGTACTCAATTTTGGTCGTCCTCGTTATAGAGGTCCAATGCTGCGTACCATTCCGGCATGATGTCGCGCGAGCTCCGCTCAGAAATGACGCGAGCGGGTGCACCGGCCACGGTAACGTTGTCTGGAACGTCCTTAGAGACCACAGCATTCGCTCCGATTACGACATTATTGCCGACTTTCACGCCTCCGTATATGACGGCACCTGGGCCGATATATACGTAATCGCCAATTTGGGGATACTCGCCATTTGCGACGCCAATGTTTGTAGCCGAATGGATACGGCAGTACTTCCCCACCCTTGCCTTGGAGTTCACGACGATGCTGCCGTAATGAGCGATCGAAAGCCCGCGGTCGAAGACACCGGGCGGGATCGACAGCCCAGTTCTCACCGAGAGGCGCTGAAGCCGGAACCGTACGGGTATCCTCACCAGTCTGAGAATAAAACTGGGCGAGGAAGAAAGGTACTCGACGAGTCGAAGATGTCGCTGATAGAAAAGCTCAGGGCGGCGGAATATGTAGTCGATCCTCCACTTTTGGACCCCGTGAGCGTGAAGGTCCGCGCGCAGAACTTCACGAAATTCAGAGTACTTCACGCTTGACCTCCTTTATTGAGAAGACCGGCGAAGTATTCGACCTCCAATTCCAGACCCTTCTCGATTTGCACAGAGGGGCGCCATCCCAGCTTCTTTGCGATTTCCTCGCTTTCACCGCCGGTCCGACGGACGTCACCCGGCGTCGGAGGGCCATAATTAACATTGAGCGTGCGTCCCGTAATTTCGCCAAGAATTCGAAGGACGTCGCGAATCGATACGTTACTTCCTCCGGATACGTTGAGCACCGTGCCGGGATCGGCACTGGAGTTACCGGCCATTACATTCGCCGCAACAATGTCACTAATATACGTGAAATCCCGCACTTGATGTCCATCGCCATAGATCTCGATTTCGGATCCCTGCAACGCGGCGCGAATGAACTTGTTAAACGCCATGTCGGGTCGTTGCCGCGGTCCGTAGACGGTGAAGTACCGAAGTGAGACCGTAGGAACTCCGAAGTTCTTTGCATACAGCGTGCATAGGTGCTCGGCCGCAAGTTTAGTAACGCCGTAAGGACTTACGGGCATAGGTCGGTCGGTCTCGCGTGTCGGATATGATTCAGCGTCGCCATACACCGACGAAGACGAAGCATATACAAATCGCTTAAGAGTCGACGACTTCTTCGCCGCTTCCAGAAGACGTTGTGTTGCGTCGACGTTCATTTTCGTGTAGGTAGTGAAGTCTCTACCCCAAGAAGACCGGACACCCGGCTGGCCGGCCTGATGATAGACCGTGTCCACTCCGTCGAAGAGTGCATCGAGATCAGCCTCATTGATATCGGAACGGACAATCTCGACGTCAGACTCGAAGTTCTTGATATTCGCCAGTTTTGTGTTGACGTCGTAATAGTCGGTGAAGCAATCGATTCCGACTACTTCGTGCCCTTTGCTGAGCAGTTCTTCAGCTAAAGTGCTTCCCACGAATCCCGCGATACCGGTCACCAACGATTTCATTCCTACTGACCTTTCTTCGAGAGGGATCGAGCAATAACCTTGACGAACATTGGCCCTCTAACCAAGTATCGACGCCATAAGCGACTCGGCTCGGCAGCCAGTCGCCAGAACCATTCAAGCCCGAAATTCTGAAGAACTTGCGGAGCGCGCTTCTTCCGGCCGGAGGAGAAATCCACCGCGGCACCTGCTCCGATGTATACCCCCGCGGGCAAATGCTGCCGATTTTCTAAAAACCAGGTCTCTTGCTTCGGGCACCCGAGGCACAAAAAGACCAAGTCAAAATTTCCGCGTTCGAAGGACGCTATGACGGACCGAGTCGCGTGGCCATCGGATCCCGCGATTTTGGGGAACTCGACCGCTTCTACGCTGGCTCCGCCGTATTTCAACTTCAGCTTTTCCGCAGCTTCGTCAGCCACACCTGGGGCTCCGCCGGCAATCGCAATTCGCCAAGCTCGCTCCCTGCCCTTGTCGGTAACGATCTCTAGTAGGTCGGCACCGGTGTTTCGGTGCACGCTTGTACCCGCCACCTTGCGCGAAAGCCACTGCAACGGCACGCCGTCGATCGTTCGAATGGCAGCAGTTCTGAACGCGTCGAATAGTGTTGGATTTTTCTCGAGTTCCAAGACCTGATCAACGTTGAGAGTCATGAGCAAAGAAGGCCCCGGATTGCGGAGTACCTTGTCGATTTCGTCGAGCAGGTCCTCACTGCTCCCAATAAACAGGGGCACTCCGGCAATCTCGACTCCATCGCCGAGGGTAGTCTTTTCTACTGCAAGCTCACGCACGGCTCCCCCTTATTTCGATGTGGTGTCAAATATTGCCGAGACGATTGCTGGAGCAGAGTGCTCCCGTACAGCGTCCTTGACGTGCTCGATGTTGACGCTGCCAACAGAGGCAAGACACTCCGCGATTACTCGGGGTACGCGGTTCGTAACGAAGCCGGTCTTTCCGTGGCGGATTAAGCCGCCGGTGTCGCTTCCCTCCGTAACCACGGGAACCAATCCAGCCGCCATTGCCTCTACAAGTACGCGGGGGTACCCCTCATATCCTGGATGCGATGTCATCAAGAATACGGAGGCGTTGGCGAGCACTACTCCTACATCCGAGGGAGCGAGGCGACCGGCTACTGTAATCCGATCACGTACATCCAGCGCGAGTCTTCGGACTTCTTCCTGCACAGACGCTGCAAGGCTGCCTCCACCGACAACGACCAAGCGCCACGGCTTTCCAGAATCTTTTCGCGCTAGTTCATCAAAGGCGCGGATCGCCAGTATCGGATCTTTCGGGTTCTCGAGTCGCCCTACCCATACAATTCCATGCTCGTCGGCGTCCTCTGCCCGGGGGCGAATAATTTTGGGGTCGAACCATGTCGGGTAGAAGGTTGTATTCGCGTTCTTCGCGCGAACCTCATGCGCGTACTCCTCGTTGAACACGATGACCTGGGCCGCGCGCTTGATCGCGATGGTTTCGAGGCGCCGGTGTGCAGCCGCGGCGGCAGTCCAGAACGAATCAGACTGATCGCTAGCTATCCCGTTACGCTGCGTGTGTATGAAGTAGACTTTCGTGCCTCTGAAGAGAAGGTGGACGACATTCGCAATATCGGCACGATGGGTCTGACAGACCTTGGCTTGAGGCATATGTCCCCGAAACCGGATCAATCCCGCCGAGAGTTTGATGGAATGAGGGACGCGCCGCGGAGCGAGGATCGCCGGATCGAGGGCTGTAACCGGGATAAAGAAGACCTCATTGCTTCCGTTTGTGTATTTTTCCCATTGCCCGATTTTCCGCCCTGCAGGCCCTCGGCCGGTGTCAACGCCAGCGATAGCGATGGTTCTTTCATTGGCGTAAGAAGCCAGTCCACGTATGCACGTATCGATACCGCCTGGGGACGCCGCCGCCGCATCAAATTGATGGACGATCATACGGTCCACCTCTCCCGTGGGAGAGGAAAATCCTAAGAAGGTTAGGCCTTGCTCGTTCATCGAAACTCTTCCGCTAAGTAGTGAAGTAGCGCTGTCAAAGCGCGCTGTGCTTGAGGTTCTCGAAAGCTTTTGTCGCTGGGACGCCAACTCAGTAGGCGCCGTCGCTGGCGAGCACGGCCTTGACGGTCTTGCCGATGATCAGCACATCGCTCACCATCGACCAGTTCTCCACATACGACAGATCCAGCCGCACCGACTCGTCCCACGACAGATCCGACCGACCCGACACCTGCCAGAGTCCCGTCACTCCGGGGCGCACCAACAGCCGGCGCTTGACCCGACCGTCGTAGGCTTCGACCTCACGCCGCAACGGCGGACGCGGACCCACCACGCTCATCTCGCCACGAATGACATTGAGGAACTGCGGCAACTCGTCGATGCTGAACCGACGCATCACCTTGCCGATACGGGTGACCCGCGGATCGTCCTTCATCTTGAACAGCGGACCGGCACCCTCGTTCTGCGCCAGCAACGTGTCGACCATCTTGTCGGCATTGGTCACCATCGAGCGGAACTTGATCATCCCGAACGGCGTGCCGTCGATGCCGATACGCTCGGCCTTGTAGAAGATCGGACCCCGATCCTCGAGCTTGATGAGCAGGGCGACGACCGCGAACACCGGAGCCAACGCCAGCAATGCCAGGCTTGCGAACGCCAGGTCGAAGATCCGCTTCCCCGAGCGCTTGGCCCCGTGGTAGCTGGGCTTCTCCACGTGGATCAGCGGCAGACCGGCGACCGGGCGCATCTCGATCCGCGGACCGGCCACATCGACCACACCGGTGGCGACCACCAGGTCGGTGTCGAGCGGCTCGAGCTGCCAGACCAGATCGTGCAACCCCTCGCTGCCCAGGGTTTCGGTGGCGGTGACCACCACCGAGTCCGCCCCCGACAACTTGAGTGCTTCGACGACGGAGTGTTCGTCGCCGTAGATGGTGATCTCCCGGCCGTCGACATCGATCACATCACCGGGGGCACCCGAATAACGGGGCACACAGACACCGACGACGCGGTAGCCCTCGCCGTCCTTGCGGGAGAAGGTGCGGGTCATATGCCGCACCGCTCGCGCGCCACCCACAACGAGTACCGACGTGTGGAAGTCGCCCCGAGCACGCTTGCGCGCGATCACCTTCCGCCACACCCA